>JAQUOD010000006.1:51845-96260 GCA_028717245.1 Candidatus Omnitrophota bacterium | reverse complement strand
AGGCGTATCCTCCTTTGCTGGGCTTAACAGCCCGGTTAGGTTAATAATTTGCGTTATCAACCTAAGAGGATATGCCTTTTTTATTTGTATGGCAATATCAAAAGTGCGAAAGATATTTTACTTTATGGTAAAAATTCATATGCTCTCTAACGGCTGCCTTGGGTTATTATTTTAGCGTTTCGCTTCCGCGTGCTGAAAATCTTTGCTGACGCACTGCGGTTTACGTCTCGCTGTCGCTCGAGCCTTACCCGGGTAAGAGTAGGTTGCTCGGCTTTCGCTCGACGTAATCCCTTGTGCACTCCTGCCAAAGATTTTCTAATGCACGCTCCAGCAAAACACTAAAATTTATCAATTCTAGCTATCCGCTAAATGATGCATCTGGCAGTTTTCGAGCTAACGTAAGGGTTTAGTGGGTGGCAAGGCTGTTTTCGAACAGCATGTAGTTTGTGCGAACGGCCAGGGTTCACCTGCTAATACAAAGTCAGTGAGAGTGAGCACAAACTCCAAGCGACAAATTCCTCGATGGGGAATTTGGAGCGGTGCTGGAGAAAATAGCCTTGACAGGACCCACTACCTTGTTAAGCGAGAAAACTGACAGGTTCATTTGTCTATATTGCCAGGGATACTCTCTCCTCGCCAAGCAGGGATTCGATATCCCCGATTAATTGCTCTGAAGGCAAAACGTAGAGCCCTTCGCCGACCACTAAATGTATCCTGGATTTAGCGGGAGTATCTAAGTGCAGATAAATAGGGACCCTTCCGGAATGTTGGGCTAGTAATTCTTTTAAGGACTCAAAAAGATTTTCTCTTATACCTGAAAGATTAATATTTACGCTGCTGATTAATTTATAGACTTCATCCATAGGGAATAGGTCGTTAGCAATAATTTTCGGCGTATCTTCCTTCAGGTTAAGCCTGCCCCTGACCATCACCACGGTATTCGGCTGAATATATTTGGCTGACTTCATAAAGGCAGCCGGAAAAACCAGCACTTCTACCGCCCCATCCAAGTCTTCCAGTTTTAAAATCGCCATCTTCTCCTGCTTTGCCCGGGTAACTGTCTGTTTTATCTTGGCAATCAGGCCTACTATTTTTATCTCACGGCCGTCCTCATACTGAGAAAGATTATTGGTAGAAGAAGAGGTAAAACGTTTCAACTGCTGGGCATAGCGCGCCAGAGGATGCCCGGTGACATAAAAACCTAACATATCTTTTTCAAAAGCAAGCAACTGCGGTTCGGGCCACTCTTTTACCGAAGGCAGATTATTCAAGGTATTTTTAAAACCATTCTCAGAGAACCCGCCTTCAAAAAAAGACATCTGGCCCTTTGCCTTTTCCTTATGCATCCTGGAGGTAAACTCAAGCGTAGTATCCAGCGCCACAAACATCTGGGCGCGGGCCAGCCTGAATCCGTCCAGCGCCCCGCATTTGATTAAACTCTCCAGCACCTTACGGTTAACCAGCCTGGAATCAATACGCTGGCACATATCTTCTAATGACTCAAATTGCCCGTCTTTCTGCCTGGCCTGAACCAGAGACTCTACGGCCCCGCCACCTACATTCTTTACTGCCAAAAGCCCAAAACGGATAGTTTTATCGTCTACTACTTTAAATAAAGCCTCACTCTCATTGATATCAGGGGGCAAAACCTTAATCCCCATATGCGTGGCTTCGTTGACATACTCCACGATTTTATCGGTGTTATCCCTTTCTGAAGTCAGGAGCGCGCACATAAACTCAACCGGAAAATTCGCTTTAAGATAAGCGGTGCGGTAAGAGATCATGGCATAGGCAGCCGAATGTGATTTATTAAATCCATACCCGGAAAAATATTCTATCAAGTCGAATATCCGGTTAGACACGGATTCGCTAATCTCGTTCTTCGCGCAGCCTAAAACAAAATTTTTCCTCTGCTGCTCCATTACCTCCGGTATCTTTTTGGCTATTGCCCTGCGCAAAAGGTCAGCCTGCGCCAGGCTAAAACCCGCCAGCTCCGAGACAATCTGCATAATCTGTTCCTGATAAACGATAATACCGTGGGTTTCTTTTAAGATTTTCTCAAGTTTGGGGTGCTGGTATTTTATCGGGACGCGGTTGTGCCGGCGCTGCATGAAATCATCCAACATCCCAGACCCCATTGGCCCGGGCCGGTATAAGGCTAAAAGCGCGATTAAATCCTCAAAACGCTCCGGCTCTAATTTTTTCAATAGCTCCCGCATACCGGAACTCTCCACCTGGAATACTCCCATAGTATGGCCAGAGGCTAAAAGTTTATAGGTATTGGAGTCGTCCAAAGGCATATTTTCAATATCAATAGTTTTGCCTCTGGTTTTTTGAATGATCTTTACGGTCTCATCAATAACGGTCAATGTCCGAAGGCCCAGGAAATCTACTTTTAATAAGCCGATCTTTTCTAAGACCGACATACTATAACCGCTGGTTATCTGGTCATCCTGCGTTTTAAAGAGAGGCGTATATTCCTCAAGCGGCTTATCGGCAATCACTACCCCTGCGGCATGGGTAGAGGCGTGGCGGTTCAATCCCTCAAGCGATAAGGCAGTATCAATTAATTTGGTTATCTGGGGGTCATTCTTATATAGGTTCTTTAGCTCTGCCTCGCTTTCTAAGGCATCCTTTAAGGTAAGGCTGGGGTCAGGCGGGATTAATTTGGCAATGCGGTCAACATCAGCATAGGCAATACCCATTACCCTGCCCACATCCCTGACTACCGCGCGCGCCTGCATTGTCCCGAAGGTAATAATCTGGGCGACATTGTGCTGGCCGTATTTTTTGGTTACATAATCAATAACCTCATTCCTTCTTTCATAACAGAAATCTATGTCGATATCCGGCAGCCCCAGCCTTTCAGGGTTTAAGAAACGTTCAAAGAGTAAGCCGTATTTCAAAGGGTTGATATCAGTAATGCCTAAAAGATAACTCACCAGGCTCCCCGCAGCCGAACCCCGGCCAGGGCCTACGGGGATATGGCTGTCTTTGGCGTAACGTATGAAATCCCAAACAATCAGGAAGTAACTGATAAATCCCCTGCTCTTGATAATCTTTAGTTCGTGCTCCAGCCTCTCTTTTATAGCGGAATCTGCCTGCGGGAACCTCACCCTTAAACCCTCTTCGCAGAGTTCCTTTAAAAATTCCTCTTTAGTTTTTCCCTCGGGTGGTTCATAACGGGGCAGGTGTATTTTGGAAAAATCCAGCTCCAGGTTACAACGGCCGGCTACCTCCAGGGTATTGGCAATGGCCTGCGGCGTATCCTTAAACATCTCCTTCATCTCCTGGGGAGACTTAAAATAAAATTCATCGGTCTGAAAACGCATCCTGTTGGGGTCATCGAGCGTAGTCTGGGTCTGGATGCAAAGCAGGGCCTCGTGGCTCCTAGCGTGTTCCTTGCGCAGATAGTGCACGTCGTTGGTGGCGATAAGAGGGATATTTAACTCCTTGGATATCTTAATTAATCCCTCATTCACTATCTTTTGCTCCGGGATAAGATTCTCCTGTATCTCAAGATAGAAGTTATCTTTGCCTAATATATTGGAAAATTCATCCGCGGCTTTTAAGGCGTCATTAAAGCGGCGCTGCTGCAATAGGGTAGGTATTTCGCCTTTTAAGCAGGCACTCAGGCCAATAAGGCCTTTTTTATACTTAGAGAGTGTCTCTTTATCAATACGCGGGCGATAATAAAATCCTTCCAGATACCCGAGTGAGACTAATTTTATCAGGTTCTGGTATCCGGTTTCGTCTTTAACCAGAAGTATAAGGTGATACGACGCTTCATCCATCCCGCCGGCACCTTTGTCCAGGCGGCTTCCCGGAGCAATATAAACCTCGCAGCCGATAATAGGCTTAATCCCGGCTTTGCGGGCCTCTAAATAAAAATCAATTACCCCGAACATATTCCCGTGGTCGGTAATGGCAAGGGAATCCATTTTATAGAGTTTTGCCTGTTCTAAGAGTTCGCGTATACGGCAGGCGCCGTCAAGAAGGCTGTATTGGGTGTGTAAATGGAGGTGGATAAATTCACTTCGAGGCATTTGAGTTCGTTGAGTTATTGAGTTCGTTGAGTTATTGAGTTCTCAAACCCTATGAACTCAATGGACTCTATAAACTCAATAACTATTTTATTCCCACTCAATGGTCGCGGGAGGCTTGGATGAGATATCGTAAACTACGCGGTTTACGCCCTTAACTTCATTGATAATGCGGTTGGAAATCTTTTCTAAGACCTCGTAGGGGAGTTTGACCCAGTCCGCGGTCATACCGTCAAAACTGGACACGCAGCGCAGCGCTACCACATTCTCATAGGTCCGCTCATCGCCCATCACCCCGACACTTTTTATAGGCAGGAGTATGGCAAAAGACTGCCAGAGCTGCTCGTAGAGGTTGGCGTTTTTGACTTCTTCGACTACGCGCCGGTCTACTTCGCGTAAAAGATTAAGGCGCGCAGGAGTCACCTCGCCTATGATCCTTATGGCTAAACCCGGGCCGGGAAAAGGCTGACGGTAAATTATTGCATTAGGCATACCCAACTCCATGGCGATACGGCGCACCTCGTCTTTAAATAAATCCCGTAGCGGCTCGATGAGCTTGAGTTTCATCCGGCTGGGCAGGCCCCCTACATTATGATGTGTTTTGATTTTACTCGAAGGCGCTCCGGTAACTGAGATAGACTCAATCACGTCAGGATACAACGTCCCCTGGCCCAGAAACTTTGACCCCTTTACCTTGGCAGCTTCTTCTTCAAAGACCTTAACAAACTCATCGCCGATAATCTTTCTCTTTTCTTCAGGGTCAGTGATGCCTTCTAAGCGTTTTAAGAAACGCTTGCCCCTGTCCACATAACCCAGGTTCAAATGATAAATAGTGCGGAATATCTTTTTTACCTGCTGCGGCTCGTCTTTTCTTAATAGGCCGTTATCTATAAAGATACACCTTAACCTTCTGCCTATGGCTTTATGGATTAATAACGCCGCTACCGAAGAATCCACTCCGCCGCTTAAACCCAGGACTACCTTGTCCTTGCCTATTGTCTTTTTGATGTTATCTATGGACTCACGGACAAATGACTGCATTGTCCAACGGCCGAGGCAACCGCAAACCTTAAAGAGAAAATTCCCCAAAATCTGGCTGCCTCTGTCGGTATGAGTTACTTCGGGATGGAACTGCACTGCGAATACCTTCATCCTGCGGTTACCCATAGCGGCAATAGGGGCATTACCGGTATGCGCAACGGCATGGAATCCAGGGGGCAATTTCGAGACATAATCGCCGTGGCTGGCCCAACAGGTCAGATTTCCGGGAAGGCCGCTGAATAAATCGCGGTTATCATCAATGAATAATTCTGTCTTACCGTATTCGCGCTCTTTGGTATGTTTGACTTTGCCGCCTAAAACCTCTGTGATAACCTGCATACCGTAGCAGATGCCTAAAATCGGCACGCCTAATTTAAAAATACCTTTATCCGGATAGCGGCCCTTCTTCTCTACCACTGACAAGGGGCTGCCGGAAAGAATTAAACCCTTTGGTGCTATCGCGGCTATCTCTTTGGCGCTGGTATTATAAGGTATGATTTTAGAAAATACCTTATTCTCCCGCACGCGCCGCGCAATCAACTGGGTATATTGCGAACCAAAATCCAAAATTAAAATTACTTGTCTGCCCATTTTATTATTCCACCTCTAACATTCAAACATTTAAACATCACTTTCCCATCCCCACCCGCTGGCCGACCTGAAAGATTTTTCCTTCGGTCTGTATTGAAGGGGCGATAATAATCTCTACATCGTGCATCTCTTTTAAGTCAGAAGCACCCAATGAACCCATGGAGGTCTTCAGCGCCCCTATCAGGTTTTGCGAGCCATCGTCTACCTTAGCCGGCCCAAAGAGGATATCTTTTAACGAGCCGGTTGTGCCCACGTGGATACGCGTTCCGCGCGGCAGGTTTACGTGCGAGGTAGCCATGCCCCAGTGGTAACCTTTACCCGGGGCTTCTTTTGCCCGCGCGAAGCTGGAACCAATCATCACCGCATCCGCTCCGCAGGCGAATGCCTTGCATATATCGCCGCCGCGGTTCATCCCGCCGTCGGTAATTATAGGTATATATTTGCCCTTGCTTTTAAAATAAAAATCCCGCGCCGCGGCAGCATCTACCGTAGCAGTTACCTGCGGCACGCCGATCCCCAGGACCCCCCGGGTAGTACAGGCAGCGCCCGGCCCGATCCCGATTAACAAACCTGCCGCGCCCGTTTCCATAAGCGCTAGCGTCGTCTCGTAGGTCACGCAATTTCCGATAATCACCGGGATCTTTGTGGATTTACAGAATTTAAATAAGTCCAGGCTGCTATATTCTTTAGCGATATGTTTTGTGGTAGTAACAGTGGACTGTACGACAAACATATCCGCGCCGGCGCTAACGGCAATTTTCGCAAACTTTTCCGCATGGGCAGGTATACAACTCACTACTGCCGTGCCCTTATTGCTTTTAATCTCTCTTATCCTCTTAGAGATAAGCTTTTCTTTAGCAGGGATATTATAGAATGACTGGATTAATTCGGTAGCTTTATCAGGTGTAGCCCTGGCAATTTTTTTCAAGACCTCATCCGGATTTTCATAGCGCGTCTGCACGCCGTCGAGATTTAATACGGCGATGCCGCCTAATTTAGACATCTCAATGGCAAAACGCACATCCACAACCCCGTCCATGGCTGCGGCTAATATGGGCACCTTGAATTCTCTGCCTGCAATCTTAAAAGCAGTATCTACCTCCTGGGGGTTTACGGTCTGTGCCCCGGGCACAAGCGCGATTTCGTCAAAACCGTAGCACCTGCGGCTGCGCCTGCCTATGCCTATCCACTCTGCCATAGCTTTACTCCTTGATATAAGTTATTATTTTCCAAATAGTTATAATCTGACATGTCTTTTTTGCGGGTAATTTAAGAAACGATAGAAACAAATTTTATACCAACATTCACTCCTTGTCAATAATTATTTTCGCACCAGGTGCCCGATTAGCTTTGCACCTGGTGCGGAACTGAGATTGTACCTGTCCCTTCTGAAAATAAAAGGGGCGAAGTTTTACCTTCGCCCCTTACTTACAGCTTATAGCTGATTTAATACATCCCTCCGCCCATTCCGCCCATTCCGCCACCCGGTGGCATAGGCATAGGAGCTTCTTTCTCGGGTTTTTCAGTAACTACTGCTTCGGTCATCAATAATAATGCGGCCACGCTGGCAGCATTTTGTAAGGCAGAACGCGTAACCTTGGTAGGATCGATGACGCCTGCGTCTATCATATCCACATAAGCATCCTGGCTGACATCGTAACCGATATTGGTCTTTTCCTGTTTTATGCGCTGCACCACTACAGAACCCTCTAACCCGGCATTGTCTGCCAACTGCCTAATGGGCTCTTCCAATGACCGCTTGATAATATCCACGCCTATTTTCTCATCGCCTTCAAGTTTGAGTTTATCTAACGCCGGGAGGGTACGTAACAACGCTACCCCGCCGCCGGGGACTATACCTTCCTCGACTGCTGCGCGTGTGGCATGCAAGGCATCTTCTACGCGCGCCTTCTTTTCTTTCATTTCAGTCTCGGTAGCGGCACCTACATTAATCACCGCTACTCCGCCGGCAAGTTTTGCCAGGCGTTCTTGAAGCTTCTCTTTATCATAATCCGAATCCGTATCCTCGATCTGTTTCTTGATCTGGGCAATCCTACCGTTAATCGCCTGGGTCTTACCTGCACCTTCTACTAAAGTAGTATTTTCCTTATCTACCTTGACCCGCTTTGCCCGGCCTAAATCCTCAATATCTACGTTCTCCAGTTTTATTCCTAAATCTTCGGTGAGGGCTTTGCCGTTAGTAAGGACCGCTATGTCTTCAAGCATGGCCTTACGCCTGTCGCCATAACCCGGGGCCTTCACTGCACAAGCAACAAAGGTACCGCGGATCTTATTCACGACTAAGGTAGCCAATGCCTCGCCTTCAACTTCTTCGGCAATAATCAAAAGGGGTTTTCCTACGCGCGCTATTTTTTCTAAAAGCGGCAGTATGTCTTTTATCGAAGAAATCTTTTTCTCGTAGATGAGTATATACGGCTCCTCCAAAATAACTTCCATCCTCTCGGCATCAGTCACAAAATAAGGAGAAAGATACCCCTGGTCAAACTGCATCCCTTCGACAACCTCTAAAGTAGTAGCAGTTGACTTGGCCTCCTCAACAGTGATAACCCCGTCTTTACCTACCTTATCCATTGCTTCGGCAATCAAATCACCGATAGCAGTATCGCAGTTTGCGGCGATAGAAGCAACCTGCGCTACTTCTTTCTTATCCTTAATGGGGGTGGAGAGTTTCCTTAATTCATCGGTAACTTTTTCTACTGCCTTTTCAATCCCCCGTTTTAAGGCCATGGGGTTTGCTCCGGCAGTCACGTTCTTTAGGCCTTCGCGATAAATCGCCTCGGCTAAAATCGTAGCTGTAGTGGTGCCGTCACCGGCAACATCAGATGTTTTTTCCGCAACTTCCTTGACCATCTGCGCGCCCATATTTTCAAAAGGGTCTTCCAGGTCAATCTCTTTGGCTACGGTCACCCCATCTTTAGTAATAGTGGGTGAGCCGAATTTTTTGTCTATAACCACATTACGGCCTTTAGGCCCTAAGGTTACCTTGACTGCCCGGGCCAGCTGCTCTACGCCGCTTAGAATTTTCCTGCGGCCTTCGTCCTGAAATAATAATTGCTTTGCCATTTTATGAACCTCCTTTTAAATAAGTGTATCAAAGTGTCAATGTGTCAGAGTGTCAAAGAAAAAACTTTGATACTTTGACACCTGATACCCTGACACCCCCTTCATTTCATTATAGCTAAGATGTCTTCCTCGCGCATAATCAGCAATTCTTCGCCTTCTTTAGTGGTAATTTCGTTACCGGAATATTTTCCGTATAACACCTTATCCCCGACTTTTACTTCTAACGCGTGCATAGTGCCGTTTTCTAAAATTTTGCCTTTACCTACAGCTACTACCTTGCCCTCCTGGGGCTTTTCTTTGGCAGTATCAGGCAAAACTATGCCGCCCTTTGTCTTTGCCTCTGCCTCTAAAGGCTTTACCACTACGCGGTCTCCCAATGGTTGAATGTTCATCTCTTACACCTCCTTATTTTGAGTTAATTGAGTTTTTTGAGTTACTTGAGTTCTTTGAGTTATCAAACTCAATAAACCCTACAAACTCTATGAACTCAATGAACTCAATTAGCACTCTTTTCTACAGAGTGCTAATTATAAAAGAAAAAAATATTTTGTCAAGAATTTTTTTTATTATTTGTTGTAAGATTTATCATAGATACCACTTTAGCGGCTGTCTTGTCTTGCTTTCTCGCAGCACCGCTTTAATTTTACCCTCATACAAAGCAGCGGGTCCTCACCGCGTGGTGAGCCTCTCGTCAAATTTTCCTCGAGGCATCCCCCGCGTCACCCGCTGGACATTATAAATAACGCTCGCATAAACTATATGCTGTTCAAAAACAAACCAAGCCGCCCGCTAAAAAATAACTTAGCGATTTACAACAAATAAGTAACGGGTGGTAGTGAGGGAAAACGAACTATTTATTGAGCAGACGGTTGATTTTATCTACCAGCGTCTTGAGTTCATCCTTTGGCCGCAGCCTGATATGGCCCTGGCCTTTACCGGCAATCCTCTCCTCCAGTTCCCTCTCTATTCTAAAGAGGGGCCCGGCTATCCTATGGGATAATTCCATCGCCATCAGCCAAATTAAAAGAAAAATAACAGGCAGGGATATAAGGATAATAAAATTTATCTTTCTTAAAACCGGTATAAGGTTGTAAGCGATGATCTCCGGGATTCCGATATGCCAGGCCAGGAGATTGAATATCAGGTAATACAAGACTGCGGATACGATAGCCGTAGGTATTACGGCGGAGGCAAAAATTAAAACCAAGAGCCTCTTTTGAAAAGAAGTGCCCATATACTTCTTTTTCCTTCTAATTTTCTCCATCTTTATACCCCACTTTTATTTCGTCGTAATCCGCCTCTGCGGTACTGACGGTGTTATCCGTGTCTGTCATAATGGCTATCGCCCCTACGCTACCTGGTTCCCTGCCGAAGGCCTTCTTAAAATCTGCGTAAATATTTCTTTTTTCAAAAACCCATTTCCCTAAATTTTCTTCTCCGGATTCCGCCACAATGATTTTTATATTTCTATAATAGGGGCTGCTCATTAGTGTCCCCTTAGGGAGGCTTTTATCCCAGACGTATTCCAGGCTCTTGGTGTTGGTAAAGAAAAAACTGGGGAAGATTACATAGAATCTGGCAGCGTAATCATCTTTCTCTATCCATTGGCTGGTTGCGGGCTCGCCACTGGCCTTATCGGGAAATTTGATCACCTTCCATTTCCAGCTGGCTATAGGATATTTTTTAGGGTGGAAACTGATTTCATAAAAAATACCTGAGGCGGAATTATTACTGTAAGCGGTTAAATATCCCCCTCTCTTCTCTACTCTCACGGAATATAAGACCCTGCCCTTGAATATCTTCTCATCCCATTCGGCCAGGGCATCCTTTTTATCAAAAGAAAACCACTTATCTGTCCGCGCCGCAAAAGCAGGAGAAATTAAAAATGCGGATATCCCTAAAACAGCTATGACCGATAGCGTAAACCTTATCTTCCTTTTCATCATGGCTCTATTTTACTCCTAAATTATGCCTTGTGCAATAAAATTTAATCCCTTAAGCGTCAAATCCCTGTCTATTTTATCTATCCTTTTACAATACCCGCTGATTAAATTGATATCGCCGCCTGTGCCGATTACCTTGGCTTTGCGGCCGATTTTTTTTCTAATCCTGGCTACCAGCTCATCAGTGAGGCTAGCAAAGCCATAAACTAAGCCGCTACGTATGCTGTTTTTGGTGTCGCGGCCGATAAATTCCTTCGGGGCCCTTAAGCTGATTTTAGGCAATAGCGCGGTCCGCTCGGCGAGGGCGTCCAGAGATATCTTCAAACCGGGCAAAATCATCCCGCCTAAATATTCTTTTTTTCCGGAAATAATATCAAAGGTAACAGCTGTGCCGAAATCCACCACAACTAAAGGCGCGCCATAAAGTATAACGCCTGCATAGGCATTGACTAAACGGTCCTGGCCTACCTGCTTGGGATTGCGGTAAAGATTCTCTATAGGGACTTTTACATCCTTACCTATAATATATGGCCGTTTACCCATCAGCTTCTTCAGGCCCTGCGCTAAAATACCAGTCATACGCGGGACAACACTACAGATGATACTGGCCCGGATATCTATTCTACCCAGCAGTTTTCTTATTTTTTCCAAACCATAATCCTGCGTCGGGATAGTAAATCTTTTCAGGATTCTATCCCCTCTGAATATACCGCAGGTTATATTGGTATTACCTATATCAATGGCTAATAACATATATTTAAGAATTATTTTAGCTATAAGCCGTAAGCTCTAAGTCTTAAGCTTAAAGCTTACCGCTTAAAGCTTACAACTGCCTTTAGCTCCCTTATTTTATCTCTAATAACCGCTGCCTTCTCAAACTGCAGGTTCCTTGCTGCCAGTTCCATCTCATATTGTAACTGCGAAATATATTTATTCAACTCATATTCGTCTTTTGCTTCACCGGTTAAATTCGCCACGAATTCTTCAGCCTCTTCCAAGCCCTCAATCCCCTGCCTGATCGCCTTCTGGATGGAACGCGGGGTAATCTTGTTTTTAACATTAAACTCCAACTGTATTTTTCTCCTGCGGTTGCTCTCCGCAATTGCTTTTTTTATCGAACCGGTCATGGTATCCGCATACATGACTACCGTCCCGTTAATATTACGCGCGGCGCGGCCGGCCACCTGAATCAAAGAAGTAGCTGAGCGCAGAAATCCTTCTTTATCGGCATCCAGAATAGCAACCAGCGACACCTCAGGCAAATCCAGCCCTTCCCTAAGCAGGTTTATGCCCACCAAACAATCAAACTCCTGCCGCCTTAAATCCCGCAGTATCTTTGAACGCTCAATAGTCTCTATCTCAGAATGCATATATTTTACCCTTAACCCCTTTTCCTGTAAATAAGCAGTTAAATCCTCGGCCATCCTTTTAGTCAGGGTAGTCACCAATACCCGCTCATTCCTGCCGGAGCGTTTTTTGATTTCTACGATCAAGTCTTCGATTTGCCCGTCGCTGGGCCTGACTAAAATCTCAGGGTCAACCAGGCCCGTAGGTCGGATAATCTGCTCAATAACCTCATCCTGGCTCTTTTTTATTTCATATTCATTAGGCGTAGCGGAGACAAATATCTCCTGTTTTACCAGGCCCTCAAATTCATCAAATTTCATGGGACGATTATCCAGGCAGGAAGGCAGCCGAAAGCCATATTCTACCAGGACTTCTTTTCTTGCCCGGTCGCCCTCATACATACCCCTTATCTGCGGAATTGTTACATGGGATTCATCTATTATAACCAGGAAATCATCCGGGAAATAATCAATTAAACAATATGGCCGGCAGCCCGCAGGCCGGCCGGAGAAATGGCGCGAATAGTTTTCTATGCCGTGGCAATAGCCGATTTCCTTAAGCATCTCCATATCGTATTTGGTGCGCGATTCTAAGCGCTGTGCTTCCAATAATTTATTCTTTTTTCTTAAAAATTCAAGCTGAACCTGTAATTCGGACTCTATGGATTTAAGCGCAGTATCAATTTTATCTTCGGAAACGATAAAGTGCTTAGCCGGATATATTGCTATTTTATCCAACGTGCTTAATATTTCACCGGATATTGGATTGACCTCGGAAATCTTCTCTATCCGATCATTCAGGAATTCTATACGCAAGGCCTTCTCCTGGTAAGAAGGGAATACCTCTACCACATCGCCCCTGACCCGGATTCTCCCGCGGATGAATTCATAATCATTCCTCTCGTACTGTATCTGGATAAATTTTAAAATCAGCGCATCGCGTGCGATGGCCTCGCCTTTCTCCATAAAAACCATTGATCCTTGGTAATCATCAGGCGAACCCAGATTATAAATACAGGATACCGAAGCGACAATAAGCACATCGCGGCGCGACATTAAAGAACTGGTGGATGAAAGCCTTAAACGGTCAAGCCTGTCGTTAATAGAGGCGTCTTTTTCTATATAGGTATCCGTAGCCGGCACATACGCCTCCGGCTGGTAGTAATCGTAATAACTGACGAAATACTCTACGGCATTGTACGGAAAGAATTCCTTGAATTCCGAATAGAGCTGCGCGGCGAGGGTCTTATTGTGGGATATAACTAAGGCGGGTTTGTTGACTTTGGCGATAACATTGGCTAAGGTAAAGGTCTTGCCTGAGCCGGTAACCCCTAATAAGGTCTGGTAGCGATTTGCGGATAAAAGCGCATCCGCCAGTTCCTCGATTGCCCGGGGCTGGTCGCCGCAGGGCTGATAAGCAGAAACCAGCTTGAATTTCTCCATAAATTATAAAATCTCTAAACTTATATCGACTGATTTTATAGAGTGGGTCAGTTCTCCGATGGAAATAATATCCACGCCTGCGGCGGCAATATTCTTTACGCTTTTAAAATCCACCCCACCTGAGGCCTCTAATTTGGTAGGCGGGTGATGGCTGGTAAATTCAGTCTTATTCCTGATCTTCACGGCTTCTTTTATTTCTTTTAGGCCCATATTATCCAGCATAATCACATCCGGTTTAAACTTCAGGGCATGTTTAAATTCTTCCAGGTTCTGCGCCTCTATTTCAATCTTAAAACCTTTAGGGACGCTAGGCAGCTTAGTGTAACCTTCTGTCACCTTAATATGGTTATCCTTAATCAGGATCATTTCATCCAGCCCCATCCTGTGGTTGTGCCCTCCTCCGACCCTGACCGCATATTTTTGTAACTCTCGCAGGCCAGGAATAGTCTTACGGGTATCGCTGATTTTTGTCTTATAAGGCTCTATCTGCCTTACGTATTCCCTGGTCTTGGTGGCTATACCGGAAAGCATAGTCAGTAAATTAAGCGCTACCCTTTCCGCGGTAAGGATGCTGCCGGCGCGGCCGCTAAGCCCTGCTGCTGCCTTGCCTTTTTTCACAAACTGGCCTTCTTTAGCCAGAGGTTTAAAATTTATACTGCTGTCGCTCATTTTAAAAACTCTTTCTGCGACCTCTAGGCCGCAGATTATACAGTCTTCCTTTACCAGCAACTGCGCGTTAATTTCCTTATCCTGCGGGATGGTCAGCTGCGTGGTGATGTCACCCTTACCGATGTCTTCAATTAAAGCATGACGGATAATAGCGTCCAACTTGACCGGGTCTAACTTAGAATCCATCTTTCACCGCCTTTAGTTTTTTGAGCATCTCCCTGAAATCCTTTAATTTCATTTTCTCCTTCTCCACAATCTCTATGGGTGCCCTCTTAGTAAAATTACCATTAGCCAGGATATTCTCTTTTGCTTTTATTTCGGATTCTAACCTGCTGATTTTTTGCCCTATCTTCTTCTGATAATTTTCTCCTTCTGGCATTTCGCCCAAAGGTATGACTACGTGGATATCCTTCAGTACCGCGCTAAACTGGCCGGGGCTGTGGGAATAGTTTTCTTTAAAGGTAATATTTTTTAAACCCGCTAAATTCCGGATACATAACTCTAAAGATTCAAGCAGGGCCTTCTTTTCTTTATTGGTTATATAAAGCTGAACATCTATTTTATCCTGAAGAGGAATCTCCAGTTCTGCGCGCATATTCCTGATGGCGTTAATCACTTCAAAGAGCGTATTCGTCCATGATTCTGCTTTCCTATCAATGAGATTCTCCTGTATATGCGGCCAGGGCTCAACCATTATACTCCTGCTTACCGGCTCATGGCTTACAGCTCTATTTAAAATCTGCCAGATCTCTTCGGTAATAAAAGGCATAAAAGGGTGCATTATCCTTAAAGATTTTTCTAACACCTTATACATAATTACCTGATTATGTTTATTTTTTATATCGGTTTTAACTATCTCCAGATACCAATCACAGAATTCATGCCAGAAAAAAGCATACAAGAGGTTTGCCGCTTCGTTAAATTTATAATTATCCAGGTTTTTATTTACGCCTTTTAAAACCGAGTAGAACCTGCTTAATATCCAGCGGTTGATAATACCGAGGTCTTCTTTTCTGAAAAACTCGCACAGGTCTGTCTTAACAGGGACTGTCCCCGCAGGGGACTGTCCCTGTTCTAAATTCATCAGGATAAACCTGGAGGCATTCCAGATTTTATTAGCGAAATTCCTGCCCTGTTCAAATCTCTCCTGCGATAAAAATATGTCTTGCCCTTCGGCAGTAATGGAGATCAGGCTAAAACGCAAGGCATCCGCGCCATATTCATTGATAATATCCAAAGGGTCAATAATATTACCCAGGGACTTGGACATCTTTTTGCCTTCTATATCGCGCACTGTGCCGTGGATATAAACATCCTTAAAGGGCATCTCCCGCATAAATTCCAACCCCGCCATAATCATCCGGGCCACCCAGAAAAAGATTATTTCCGGGGCAGTTACTAAAACAGAGGTGGGATAAAAATATTTTAAATCCTTGACAGGGTCTGTCCCCGAAGGGGACTGACCCTTCCGTACTGGCCAATAGAACGTAGCAAACGGCCAGAGCCACGACGAAAACCAGGTATCTAGAACGTCTTCGTCCTGATAAATATCCGTTGAGTTACAATCCGGGCATTTTCCGGGTTTAGTCTTGGACACAATGACGCCATCGTTTTTAGGGACAGTCCCCTTGGTCTTTAATTGGCCTAACATCTGCGGGGACAGTCCCTGTTTTTCACAATTTTTACAATAATATACTGGCAAACGGTGCCCCCACCAGATCTGCCGCGATATGCACCAGTCCTGGATATTCTCCATCCAGTTTAAATAAACCTTCATCCAGCGCTTAGGATGGAATTTAATTTTTCCTTTCTTGACTGCCTCAATAGCCGGCTTAGCCAGCGGCTTCATCTTTACAAACCATTGCTTAGATAAATACGGCTCAATGATAGTATGGCAGCGGTAACAATGCCCGGAGGATAATTGATGGGGCTGGATTTTTTCCAGTAAACCTTTTTCTTTCAGGTCTTCCAGGATAACTTCTCTCGCCTCAAACCTATCCATATCCTTATAGTCGCCGGCATTATCATTGAGGCGACCGTCCGGATACATAATATTGATGAATTCTAAGTTGTATTTTTTGCCTAAGGCATAATCATTGGGGTCGTGCGCAGGCGTTACTTTCACCGCACCCGTGCCGAATTTCATATCCACCATACTATCGGCAATGATTTTTATTTCCCTGTTCACTAAAGGCAGAATTAAGGTTTTGCCGATAAGGCTCTTATAGCGTTTATCTTTGGGATTAACCGCCACTGCCGTATCGCCTAACATCGTTTCCGGGCGGGTAGTGGCAACTACTATATAAGGGACTGTCCCCGAAATAGCTATATCGAAGTTATGCTTAGGGGACTGTCCCTTAAAAGGATATCTTAAATAATAAAGATTCCCCTGTAATTCGCGGTGCGGTGCCTCTTCATCAGATAGCGCAGTCTGGCAGCGCGGGCACCAGTTAATAATATAACTTCCGCGGTAAATCAGGCCTTTTTCATAAAGCCTGACAAATACCTCAATTACTGCCTCGGAATACTCTTTATCCATCGTAAAGCGGATGCGCTGCCAATCGCAGGAAGCGCCTAATTTTTTCAGCTGATGGATGATAGTTGAACCATATTGCTCTCTCCACTCCCAGACTTTCTCAATGAATTTTTCCCTGCCTAAGTCCTGGCGTTTTAGATTCTCTTTAGCAATTGCCTTTTCTACTACATTCTGGGTGGCAATACCGGCATGGTCAGTCCCCGGCATCCAGAGCGATTCTTCGCCCTTCATTCTGTGATAACGAATAAGTATGTCTTGAATGCTATTGTTCAGGGCATGGCCCATATGCAGGATACCCGTAACATTAGGCGGAGGGATAACTATAGAGAAGGGTTTCTTGGCGGGATTTGCTTTCGCAGAAAATAAATTATTCTCCTCCCAAAACTTATACCACTTATCTTCGGTTTCCTTGGGGTTATAACGACTGGGTAATTCATTCATCCTTTTAAAAAACTCTCTCATAACTTTCTAAATTACAAATAGTTATAGTAACTAAGGGTGGTACTTCGGAGGACATCCCCATAATCCATAATCTTAACTTAATCAATAAAAGAATTATTGTCTAACTCATTGTTAATAATAGGATTATCAACAGCGTCTTGTTTGTTTTGTTTTGTTTGTTTTGTTTTGTTTGTTTGTTTGTTTCTATTTACAACAAGCCGCACAACTAGAGGACAATGACGTAATTTGTGGTTGTGACATGTAGCCAGGAAAGTATTTAGTTTCACACTTCTCGCTATCTAACACTCGGTTTGAAGGCCACTCTACTACAGTGCAGTACTTCTCAAAACACAGGTTACCTGTAGTGACCGAGTCAACCCTTGCGTATATACGATAACCTAACCCTAACTCCGTGCCAGTATCGAATGATCCACAGCCGCTCGTTGAAGCTATCATGGTATATCCTTGACCGCTCGGACAGGAGGCGATATCACTATTCGTACAATAACCAATACAGCTCTCATAATTAGATTGTGCGCTCAACTTACCCCAACCCTTGTTAGTATATATCCAAAGCGCATTATCGCTATATATGACTTCGCCTAGCTGCGGATTGGAAAGGGTATCTTTATCCACAGGTTTGTAGATGACGCTTCTAGCCACAGCTATTTGCCCGTTTTCCGGCGGCTGGTCACCGGCATCTAAGGTGCCATTGCTATCGTTTGTATCGCCCACGGCAAACCTGTTGGTCTGCAGTTGGTTGTATACGCCATACGGCGAAGGATAATAGGTGGTGATGGTGAAGGATTCCTCGGTTGAACTCTGCGGCTCTGCGGCAAAAACAGGCAGATAGAGCAAGAACAATAAGACTAAACTTAGGCCTAATCCTTTTTTAAGCATGCGCCGCCTCCCTATCTTGTTTTATCTTTTAAGAGTTTATACTCAATGGAATCCACCAACGCCTGTCCCTCGTTTCAAAAATTTATCTAATTGAGCCTCGCAGCCTGCGCATTTTGATCTTTCAATAATTTATATTCTATGCTGTCTACCAAAGCTTGCCAGGTTGCCTCAATGATGTTTTCGGAAACGCCGATAGTGCTCCAGGTATCTTTTTCATCCTGTGACTGGATAAGTACACGCACAGGCGCAGCCGTGCCTGCTTTTTCATCCAACACGCGTACCTTAAAGTCAGAAAGATGCATTTTAGATAATGTGGGATAAAAATCCTTGAGCGCCTTGCGCAAAGCATTATCCAGCGCGTTTACTGGGCCGTCGCCTTCGGCGGCAGTATGCTCTCTTATGCCTTTTACCTTCAGTTTAATAATAGCTTCGGAGACAATCTTTTTGTCAGAGCGCTTCTCTATTACGATGCGAAAACCCTCTAAATCAAAGAATTTCCGGCATTTCTTCAGCGCCCTCTTTATCAGCAATTCTAACGAAGCCTCTGCTGCCTCAAAATGATAACCCTGATGTTCTAATTTCTGCAGCAGCTGCAAAATTTTCTTGGTGCCAGGGTCATCTTTATTTAAATCCAGTTCCAACTCTTTAGCGCGGATTAACACCCCAGTCTTACCCGCTAACTCCGAAACCAGGATCCTGCGCCGGTTTCCTACCAATACGGGATCAATATGTTCGTAAGTTTCGGGATTCTTCATTACCGCATTGATATGCACCCCTCCCTTATGGGCGAAACTGGAGACACCCACGTAAGGCTGGTCGCTTTTTTGTTTCATATTGCTTATCTCGCTGACAAAATGCGAAACATGGGTAATTTCTTTTAGTTTATCGTTACTGATACAATCAACGCCCATTTTTAATTTCAGGTTGGCAATAATCGGGATTAAATCCGCATTGCCGCAGCGCTCTCCGTAACCATTAATTGTGCCTTGCACCATATCGCATCCTTCTTCTACCGCAGCCAGAGAATTAGCCACTGCCAAATCCGCATCATTATGACAGTGGATGCCTAACCAAACACGGATCTTTGGCCGCACTTCCTTAATGACTTTTGCTACTTCCGAAGTCAGGGCCCCGCCGTTGGTATCGCACAAGACTATTGCCTTAGCGCCTGCCTCCTGTGCAGTGAGTAAACACTTCAGGCTGTAAACTTTATTGGCTTTATAGGCATCGAAAAAATGCTCGGCATCATAAAATACAGTCAAACCGCGCCCGGCGAGAAAACTCACTGTATCCTTAATCATCTTTAAATTCTCATCGAGCGTAGTCTTCAGGACGTCTTTAATATGCAAGTCCCATGTTTTTCCAAAAACAGCCGCTACTTTGGCCTGAGATTTCACAAGCGCCCTGAGGTTATTATCATCGCCGGCTTTGGTGTGCGCCCTACGGGTTGAACCAAAGGCAACGAGCTCACTCTTCTTCAGGGGTTTTTTGGCCATCTTCAGATAAAATTCCATATCTTTGGGGTTAGAACCGGGCCAGCCGCCTTCAATATAATCTACGCCTAGCCTGTCGAGCTCTCGCGCGATATTAACCTTATCCATAACAGAATAGGATATGCCCTCACCCTGCGCGCCGTCGCGCAGAGTTGTATCGTATAATTTTACTTTGGACATTTTACCCTCTCTTATAGGGACGGTTCTCAACCTAACCGAAAAGTGTCCCTATGGGGGACAGTTCTTACCGTAATTGAGAACCGTCCCTATTTTGCTAATCCAAACTTCTCGTGTAACGCCTTCACCGCAGTTTCAGCAAATTTCTTCTGTATAATACAGGATATACTTATGTCGGAAGTAGAAATCATCTCAATATTAATTTTATTTTCCGCCAGGGCCCCGAACATGGTAGCGGCAACACCGTGATGAGACTTCATACCTACACCTACTATGGATATACGGGCTATATTCTGATCTTCCAGGACATCCCCGGTGTTAATGCCTCCGGCTATTTTTTTAGTAATCCTTAGCGCCTTGCGCAACTCTGCCTTACTTACCGTAAAAGAGATATCAGTCTGACGCGTATGGCTGACATTCTGCACAATCATATCCACACTTATCCCCTTGCCGGATAATTCCTTGAATATCCTCGCTGCCACACCCGGCCGGTCAGGGACATCGCAGACCGTAATCTTTGCTTCGTTTTTATTTGCGGTTATGCCGCTGACCACTACCTCTTCCATCCTCTTGACCTCCTTAATAATCATTGTCCCGCCCTTATCTAAGAAAGATGAACGCACATGTATAGGCACGTCAAATTTTTTAGCTACTTCAATGGAGCGCGCCTGCATCACCTGAGCGCCCAATGACGCCATCTCCAGCATTTCGTCATAAGTTATGGCCTTAATTTTTTTTGCCTTAGACTCTATGCGCGGGTCCGTCGTATAAATCCCCTCTACGTCGGTGTATATCTCGCATTCGCGCGCCCTCAGTTCCTTTGCCAGGGCCACGGCAGTTAAATCCGAACCGCCCCTGCCTAAAGTAGTAATATCCTGATTCAGGGCGACACCCTGAAAACCAGCAACAATCACAATCCTGCCCCGTTTCAATTCTTCTTTTATTTTATCGGTATTTATTTTTATAATCCTGGCGCGGGTGTGGCTGGTATCGGTGATTATCCCCACCTGCGCTCCGGTAAAAGATATGGCTTCAAACCCTAATTTATGGATGGCCATAGCCAGAAGCGCCACAGAAATCTGCTCTCCGGTGGATAAAAGCATATCCATCTCCCGCTCCGAGGGTTCGGTATTAATCCGGGCTGCCAGTCCTATTAATTCATCTGTAGTGTCTCCCAAGGCAGAAACCACGACCACTAAATCGTATCCTTTCTTCCTGTAATTTACAACTCTTTTGGCCACATTCCGTATGCGCTCAATATTAGCCACGGATGATCCGCCGAACTTTTGCACAATTAAACCTTTATGCATATTTTTTTCTCCTGATAAACATAACCTTTATAATCTCCCCGACCATAAAACCTGCCAGGGCAAGCAAACAAAGGGTCACCGTCAAAAGTACTACGTCTTTATGGGTAAAATATTTTATTGTCTGAAGCACTAATGCCGCGACAGTGGTAATCAGTATAAAGAATGCCGGCAATAAGGTAAACTTCACGCTTTTATTCTTAGATAAGAGCCAGCAGCTTAAAACAAATAAAGCCAATGCCGCCACCAACTGATTGGATGCGCCGAAGGCCGGCCAGATCTTATTCCATTTTCCGCTCAAGGCCAAGGCTGCGCTTAAAATTATAATCACGGCAGTAGAAAAATAGCGATTTTTTATATGGAATAATTCTTTAGTCAAATAACGCGATATCCTGGTGGCTGTATCCAGCGTAGTCAGTATAAAGGCATTTAAAATAGTGATAGCGATAAAATGCCCGTTGCCGCCTAAAATATTATTGGTAATCAAACCATACCCTTTCCCGAATATGGCAATGGGCCCTAGGTTTTTTAAAATCATGCCGAAATCTTCTTTAGCGCCGAATAAAATAGCCGTAGCGATGATAGCCAATACCGCGACTATCCCTTCGGCGACCATGCCGCCGTATCCGACTCTCCTGACATGGCGCTCGTTAGCGATCTGTTTAGAGGAAGTACCGCTGGCGATTAAGGCATGGAACCCCGAAACCGCTCCGCAGGCAACGGTAATGAATAAAGCCGGCCAGAGGTAACCTTCGCTTGAACTCCATTGGTGGTAATAAGGCATAATCATTTTAGGCCGCGATAACAATAAACCCAGGTAACCTGCGCCTACCCCGAAAAATAACAAAAAACTACAAAGATAGTCGCGCGGCTGTAAAAGTATATTTACGGGCAGGACTGAGGCGAAATAACAATAAATGAACAACACCAAAAGCCAGGCTGCTATATTGCTGTTTACGGGCAGGATATTGCCTAAGAAGATTAATCCCGCCAGTAATAAAAGGCCTAATATGGTAGTGAATACGCTGTTTAATCTCAAGTTATACAAAAGATAGCCTGTAAGCATAGCTACCGGTATAAGCCCTAATGACGGCAGGACAATTTTCGGCTCTTTCACAAAGGTATCGGCGCAAAGATAGGCAAAAACAGCAATGACTAAAATCAAAGCCAGCCAGACGAATAAACAAAATAATATTTTAGCGCGTCTGGATACCACATGCTCTGCGATATCGGCTACGGATGAACCACCCTCCCTTATGGAAGTAATTAACGAGCCAAAATCGTGCACCCCGCCGATAAAAACCGTACCTATCAATACCCATAGTAATGCCGGCAACCACCCCCAGAGCATCACCGCAATCACCGGCCCGATGACCGGGCCTGCTCCGGCAATAGAAGCAAAATGGTGCCCAAATAAGACCAGCCAGTTCTTCGCGGGGATATAATCTACGCTGTCATATTTGGCATATGCCGGCGTCGGCCGCTTAGGGTCAACCTGCCATAATAATATAAACTTGGCAGCATAAAACCTATAAGCCCAGAAGAACAATATCAGCGTAACAAAAACAATGATGAGAGAATTCATATATTTAAGCTTCGCTCGCCTTGATAAAATAATCCATTAATTCATGGCCCTGCTCAAAATACAGGTCTGACTTCTCTGCTTCTTTTTCGCTGTAATTCAAAAAACCCCTACCGACGATCCCTTTACCGAATATCCCGAAAGGCACTACGTCAGCGGTATGGGTCCTGACCGAAACCGGCGTGGCATGGTCAGGTAAAACTAGGATACGGAAATTATCTTTATGTTTTAAGGCATTCAATATTGTGCCGGCTACCAACTGGTCAAACCTTTCAATAGCAGTAATCTTCTCTCTTAAATCCCCGTTGTGCCCGGCCTCATCAGGCGCTTCCACATGCACAAAAGTAAAATCGTCTTTTTCTAAGGACTTTAATGCTGCCCTGGCCTTGCCTTCATAATCAGTATCATAATAACCGGTAGCACCCGCAACTTTAATCACCTCTAACCCTATTATCCTGCCTAAGCCCCTGATTAAATCTACCGCGGAGATTACGCTGCCTGTCAGGCCGTATTTTTCACGAAACGTAGGCATATTTGGTTTTTTGCCCTGGCCCCACAGCCAAATCATATTCGCAGGGTTCTCTTTTAGGTCAATCCTCACCAGATTTATTTCATGCCCTTCCAAAACTTTACGCGAGTCCTGCATCAACTTTATGATGGTATCCCTGCCTTTTCCCCGGGGGAAATTCTGAGTAATACCTTGGCCAGTAATATCATGGGGAGGCCTGCATTGTAGATCCCCTAAAGGCATTCCCTGGATATCTTTGATGACCATCAAGTGCCTGTAACTGACCCCCGGATAAAATTTAATCTCTTGCGAACCTAAGCTGCGGTCAATAAATTTAATTAATACTGCCGCTTCTTTGGAGTTGATATGGCCTGCACTGTAATCAACGAGCCTATCGCCGGAAACTGTGATCAGGTTGCAACGGAAAGCTACCTCGTCCTCTTTTAAATCTATGCCTAGGTTTGCCGCTTCCAGAGGCCCCCTGCCCGTATAATATTCTGCGGGGTTATAGCCAAAGATAGAAATATTAGCTACGTCTGAAGCAGGCGCCATATCTTTGGGTATGGTTTTAATCCGGCCGAGCCTGCCGTGCTTGGCAATAAAATCCATATTTGGCGTGCGCGCCACCTCTAAGGGCGTACGTTCCCCCAGCTCTTTTAAGGGATAATCCGCCATACCGTCGCCGACTAAAACTATGTATTTCATATTTCAGCTGTAAGCTATAAGCATAAAAATTGTATCCTCTTGATTAATTTCCTTACTAAATCATTCTTGCTATTCGCCGATAAAATATTACCTCTTCTATCAATAACAAAGGCGCGGTAAGGCCTGAGGGTATTTGCTACTATGAATTCAGCGCCTGCTTTATGCTGTGCTGCTTTTGCCCGTTGAATTAAAGTGTTATCAGAAACCCCGGCTTCCAGTTTAAACATCACCAGCCTGCTTTTAGGAGAAACCCGCTGTATATCCCTAAAGACCTTAGGCAGTGGTTTTAATTTTAAGCTGATTGCCTTTTGCGAATCAAGTTTTCCGTTAAATATGCGCGTTGGTTTAAAGTCCGAAATAGCCGCAGAGTGTATTATATAATCATACTTTTTTGCGCTTAATTCTTTATTAAGCCTATTTCTTAATTCGCCAAAGAACTTAAAACGGATTAACTTTATCCCGCCCTTTCTACGACACTGTCTATTGTCGTCATAAGAAAGAGCGGGATTTATCTTCTTATCCAGGCAACAGGATTCTACCGCACCCAATAAAAGAGTAACCTTAGCACCTAAACTTATAAGTTTACGCGCCAGGAGCCTTCCGGTTTCGCCTGTGGCAATGTTACTGATAACCCTTACGCTATCTATAGGGACCCACGTCGGCCCTGCGGTAATCAAAATTCTTTTATTTTTTAGGCTCACCGGGTTAAGCTACTAATTAATTTTGGGCATTCAAACATTTAAACATTTAAACATTTAAACAATACTAATACCCAATCTCTCTCAATACCGCTTTTAAGTTGGGCTTTACTACTTTCGGTTCTTTTATACTCTTTATCGCCCGGTCAGGGTCTTTTAATCCATGACCGGTAAGGATACAAACTATTTTTGTCGTTGGTCGTTGGTCGTTGGTCGTTGGTTTAAAATATCCCCTTTTCACTAATTTTAATAAACCCGCGACAGAAGCTGCAGAGGCTGGCTCTACAAATACGCCCTCTTTCTGCGCTAATAATTTATAGGCAGCCAGGATTTGGCTATCGGAAACCATATCAATCAGGCCGCCGGATTCATCGCGCGCGCGCTCTGCCTGTTTCCAACTGGCAGGATTACCAATACGTATAGCTGTGGCAATGGTCCTGGGATTTTTTACAGGATAGCCTTTAACAATGGGGGCGGCACCCGCAGCCTGAAAACCCAGCATCTTCGGTAATTTTTTAATTTTACCTGATTCTTTGTATTCTTTATATCCCTTCCAATAAGCAGTAATATTCCCGGCATTACCCACTGGTATAACCTGAAAATCCGGCGCAGAACCTAAACAGTCGCAGATTTCAAAACTACCTGTCTTTTGGCCTTCTATACGGTAGGGATTTAGGGAATTGACTAAAGTTATGGGATAATCTTCAGTAATTTCCCTGACTAAATTCAAGGCGTCGTCAAAGTTCCCATCCACGGCTAAAACCTTTGCCCCGTGGATGAGTGCCTGGCTAAGCTTGCCTAAGGCAATCGCGCCGCGAGGTATAAGTACGATACACTTAAGGCCTGCAACCGCAGCATAGGCCGCAGCTGATGCCGAGGTATTGCCCGTAGAAGCGCACATCACTGCCTTTGCGCCTTCTTCAGAGGCTTTGGAAATAGCCAGGGTCATGCCCCTGTCCTTAAAAGAACCCGTGGGATTAAGGCCTTCGTATTTCAGGTAGACTTCATAACCTTTGCCCATCAGCTTGCTTAAATAACGGGCATGTATTAAAGGAGTATTGCCCTCTTTTAAAGTAATAACGGGCGTCTTTCTTGTCACCGGTAGATATTTTTTATATCTTTCAATCACGCCACTATATTGCATTTGGCTCCCCTTTAACTTTTAAACATTTAAACATTCAAACAATATTTATACTTCCTCTATTCTTATCGCTACTGACTTTTGCTTTATGATATCCATCCGGTCAATTATTGCAAGGGCAGAGCGCAGGTCTTTTTCCTTGGCCTCGTGGATGATCATCATAATAGGCACAACCTGCGTCTTTCTCCTCTCCTTCTGGGTAACCGAAGCTATGCTGATGCCGAATTTAGCCAGCACCCCGGAAACCTTTGCCAATACGCCGGGCTTATCCAGGGCCATAAAACGTATGTAATATTTACTTTCAATTTCGTTTATGCGCCGTAATTTCTTTACGGATTTATCCACTCCTATATTTAAAGTGGGCCTAAACATCCCTGCCTTAATACCCTGGGTCAAATCCACCAGGTCTGATACTACAGCAGAGGCAGCGGATAATTGCCCGGCGCCCGGGCCATAAAAAAGCAGGTTGCCGGCTAAATCGCTGGATACGTATATCGCGTTGAATATGCCGCCAACCGAAGAGAGCAGGTGCGCCTTAGGTATAAGGGTAGGATGGACCCTTATCTCCAATTCATCGGATTCCTTTTTGGCAATAGCCAATAATTTTATTTCAAACCCCATTTCTTTGGCGTAATTAATATCCGCCGGGGATACCCGCGAAATACCCTCGATAAATACTTCATCCATGCTCACCAATCTCCCGAAAGCCAGATAAGTCAACAGGATTAATTTATGCGCCGAGTCTATGCCTTCTATATCCAAACTGGGGTCTTTTTCGGCGAAGCCCCTGGCCTTGGCCTCAGAAAGGGCATCATTAAAACTACAGTTATTATGTGACATCTGTGATAATATAAAATTAGAAGTTCCGTTTACTATGCCAAAAATACTGTAAAACTTATTCGCCACCAATCCTTCGCGCAATGATTTTATAATCGGAATACCTGCCCCTACCGAGGCCTCAAAATAAATACTCTTGCCGCGGTCCTGCGCCAGGGCAAATAATTCCCTGCCCTCCTGAGCGAGGAGCGCTTTATTCGCGGTAACCACATTCTTACCCTTCTTCAGTGCCTCAGTAATATAGTCCTTGGCCGGGTGGATACCGCCCATTAACTCTACGACAATGTCTATCTGGGGATCGTCAATAATCTCCCGGGCATCCCTGGTCAAAAGGCCTTTATCCACGGTAACATTACGTTTAGAGGCAATGTCCTTGTCACAGATTTTTTTGACATTTATCTCTAAACCTATCTTTGCGCTTAATAGGGCCTTTTTTTCAGAGAGAATTTTTACTACGCCTGAGCCAACATTGCCAAAACCAATCAGGCCTACATTTATCTTTCTCATTACTTATCCTTTCTTGAGATAATAATCTACGGTATCCTTAATTACGCTCCTATGCCTTTCGTCTATCGCCAGGAATTGAAGCCTGGTATCGTAAATCAGGTCTTTGCTGATTTCGCGCGATTCCATAACTTTAGCCACAATCATAATCGGGTTAGCGTCAAAAGGTAAACGTATCTCTAAAGCCAGGTTAGTGCCTATGCTGAATGCCCTGTTTGTGGTTAAGAGCATGCCGCCTAAACTTACGTTTTTAGTCTGGGAAATATCTATGTTGTTGGCTTCCTCAAGTATGCGATACGAAACAATAAAACGGGCAGTTATGCGCGGGTGTTGCCTTCTTTCCGGTCCTTCGTAGTTCATTTCGCCTACCTCCTTTTTGCCTTTAATCCTATTCTATAAATTGGTCGGGGCGGACAGACTTGAACTGTCGACCTCTTGAACCCCATTCAAGCGCTCTAGCCAAACTGAGCCACGCCCCGTTAATCTTTTTGTCTTCGTGGCGAAATCCTCCGAAGCCCGCCACAGCTATTACTGTAAATCCAAAGGGCGTAGGAGGATGACCACGCCCCGTTATTCTTCTTTTCTCTCCCGAGTCATCAAATCCCTGACTGCTTCTTTAGCAGATTTATCCTTATAAAGAACAGCGTAAACTTCCCTGATAATAGGCATATCTACCTTATATTTTAGGCTCAAGGCATACGCGGATTTTGCCGTAGGGATACCCTCTGCCACCATCTGCATATGCGCGGTTACCTGTTTTAAGGACTTACCTCTGCCTATCCGCTCGCCCACAAACCTATTCCTGCTATAAGGGCTAATACAGGTAGTCACTAAATCTCCGAGGCCGCTTATACCGCTAAAGGTCTTTGCCTTTGCGCCCATACTGGAACCGAGCCGGGAAATTTCCACCAACCCCCGCGATAAAAGGGCTGCCTTTGTATTTGTGCCAAAACCCAGGCCATCAGAGATACCGCAGGCAATAGCAATAACGTTCTTCAGGCTCCCCCCTAATTCTACACCGATAACGTCGTCATTGGTATAAACCCTGAACCTCTCGGCCATAAAAATACCCTGCAGGTATTTTCTTAAATCCTTATCGCCGGAAGCAACCACACAGGCAGTGGGTATTCCTTTAGCAACTTCATGGGCAACCGTCGGCCCGGAGAGCACTGCTAATTTTATCTTGCCCATCTCATCGCGTATAACTTCGGACATCCTTTTCAGCGTACCTATCTCTATACCCTTGGTAACGCTTAAATATACGGCATGCCGGGGATAATCCAGCCGCTTGATTCTCTTAAGAATACCACGTAAATATTGCGAAGGGATAGCCAAAACCAGTAAATCTTTATCAGACACTGCTTCATTTAAACAGGATGTAATCTCTATGCCGGAAGGTATTCTTATACCGGGTAGGAATCTGGTATTAACTCTCTTTTTATTTAAATAAGAAATATAATCCGGGAATACGCCCCAAAGAGTAACTTTGAAACCTTTACGGTAGAGTAACATTGCTAACGTCGCCCCCCATCCCCCATCGCCTAAAACTGTAATATTAAATTTCTTCATTCTCTCTATTATCTTGCATATCCTCTTGCACTTCTTCTTTAACCTCTCCTTCCGATAACCCTGCTTCCTGCCCTTCTTCTGTCTCTTCGTCTTCTTCACCTTTAGTAAAGTATATTTTTGGATATATGCGGGTAGAATCTTTTTCTTCGCGGGTAATAAACTGGATGCCTGCTTCGTAAGTATCATCGCCTTTCTGCTCTACCCTGACCACTTTCCCAATTACGCCATTTTGATAAATAAAACTCCTGCTTTCTAAATCATGGCAGATATCCAAAGTATCCCGGTCAAAAGAAAGCCATAAGATATCGTTCTCTTTTACTTTATCCTTTATAGTACAAAGCACGCCTGAAGGGCTTACGTTTGAGGTATAGCCTTCCAGCAATTTATGGATCGTCTCCTCCTTGCATACTTTATAGGCAAGGGGAGTGACATAATCCAGCCTGATGAAGCTGCGGCGTTCATGGCCGCTATAACCGGCCTCTTTAACCATCTTCCTTAGCCCCTTCTACGTCATGAGCCATATCCTTGAACGCGAGAGGATTAGTTTTGTTGGTGCGCATCTTGGCTAAATCCCAACTGTAATCGTAAAGATGCAGCCCTTTGCTGACAGCGATAATTTCACCGTCTTCTACGCCAATCTCTTCTGCCATATATTGTTTGACTAATTGTAACCCCCCCAGGTTAGAAGGAAATCCGCCCCAAAGGTCCCAGGAGCGAAAATATAAAATAAAATGCAGCCTGCCGTAACGTATCCTGGTATCTATGAGCCGTAGGCATGGCGGGTCAGCTAATTTTATATCCGAAGGCATCCCGATCTCCATTACCGCCTGATTCGTCCCAAATCCCTGCTTTTTATAAATCTTAATGACTTCCTCTATCTGGTTTACGCGTAGCGGCATCTCTTTAGCCATTTCTTTGCCCTGGACGTCCGGTTTGAGTTTGGCTTCCGGCCCGACCAGCCTTTCGCCGTAAGTATAATCTTCTGTTGCGGTTTTGACCCCGGTCATCAGGTAATTTAAATACCCATGGATGTATTCCATATCTGTAGGCGCAGGTATGCTCATCCCTTCGGGAATAATCGGTATAATCTGATGGCCTGGCTTACGCACCCTGACCACGGCAAAATCAAATTCTAAGCGCTTCTGGCCTTCATAACTGCCGCGGGTAATGGTATAGACATGGCCCTTTTCCAGGATTTCAGATAAACACTGAAACCAGGCATCATCCAGGTCAAAGGCGTCAATAAAAACCTGCTCTAAGAATTCGCGTTCTATCATAACCGTATGGAGCGGGCAACGGGACTCGAACCCGTGTAGGTAGCTTGGAAGGCTACTGCACTTCCTCTGTGCTATGCCCGCATTACTATTCGTAAGGTCCTTCGCTGCTACCGCAGCTCAGGATCATTTTTTATATAAGTTAGCCACAAAAAATGACTATTGTTCTACCACTGTCCCGTCCAAATAATAAATCTTCAGACGGGATTCCGCCCGTTATGAAATTGCTTGGCGGAAAACTACTCCCGCACTTTCGTTATTGGTTAATGGTTAATTGTTAAAGGTCTATCTACCAATCCAATAACGATTAACGAATAACGATTAACTAAAATGGGCAGGGTAGGATTCGAACCTACGAAGCACAAGTGCAACAGATTTACAGTCTGCCCCCTTTGGCCACTTGGGTACCTGCCCATCTTACTAAAATTCTATTTAAATGCTCTCTGCCACTGCCAGATTTTAAATATAATTCTTTTTTTCTGGCATGTGAATAATCATCGAAATGCTCACTATATAAAAGAGAAAGTGGTCGTCTATATTTAGTAGACTGAACTTGTCCATTATTATGGCGATTTATCCGCTCTTTTATATTCTGGCGAGTTGAGCCTACGTATAGTTTATTATCCTTTGAACTCTTTAAGACATATACGAAAGCCATTTATATACCCCCTCCCGCCTATGCACTTCGTGCTTCGGCGGGTCCGCCGTAGCGAACGCAGTGAGCGTAGGCGGTCCCGCCTATGCACTTCGTGCTTCGGCGGGTCCGCCGTAGCGAACGCAGTGAGCGTAGGCGGTCCCGCCTATGCACTTCGTGCTTCGGCGGGTCCGCCGTAGCGAACGCAGTGAGCGTAGGCGGATTGGCCACTTGGGTACCTGCCCATAAATTTCGATAAAAGCTGGCGACCCGAATTGAACGGGCGACCTCCTCATTACAAGTGAGGAGCTCTACCAACTGAGCTACGCCAGCGGACCTATTTTTCAAGTAAATCAAATCTCGATTCATATTTGGAAGCCATAACCACAAATTTCTTTTGTTTATTTTTAGTTTGTAATAGCCATTTTAACTACACTTCCTGATTGCCTGCGGTATCTTATCTATTATATCAGAAGCGAGCATACTTATCTGCGTTTTTTCTTTAGCCGCCAGATCTCCGGCTAAACCGTGCAGATAAACCGCATATTTTGCCGCATTAAAAGCGTTCAGTCCCTGGCCTAAAAAAGCGGCAATCATCCCGGTTAAAACATCGCCGCTTCCTGCCGTAGCCATGCCGGGATTACCGGTCTTATTTAGATATAAATTCCCGCCATAATCCGCAACTATGGTATCGTGCCCTTTTAAAACCACGGTTACCTTATATTTTTTCGCAAAGCCTTGGGCAATTTTTTTACGGTTGCGCTCTATCTTTTTTACGCTTATGCCTAAAAGCCTAGCCATTTCGCCAGGGTGCGGAGTTAATATAGTCGCTGGTCGCTGGTCGCTAGTCGCTAGTAAGATGTTCAAATAACCGGCTAACGCATTCAGACCGTCTGCGTCGATAACCATAGGCTTATTTACCTGCGTAATAACCTTACGTACCAACCCTTGAGTTGACTTATCCTGAGTCAACCCCGGGCCAACCACTAATACATCGGCCTTTGTAGAAAAATCTTTTATCTTTTTATAAGCGGCAATGCTTAGCGTGCCTTCTTTAGTTTTCGGCAAAGGCAGTATCATTACTTCCCTGGCCTTTATTTTTATCATTGCCCGGGTTAAGCTTTCAGGTATGCCTAAAGTAACTGACCCCGCTCCGCTACGCATCGCTGCTTCGCTAGCCAATGCTGCTGCCCCGGAAAATTTCAACGAACCGGCTAAAATAAAAATATGCCCAAAGTCGCCTTTATGGGTGTTAACTTTTCTGCGTAATAATTGCGTTGGCAACCGCATAATTTTTTACATGCGAAATGGATATGTGCGCTTCTATTTTTTTGCCTTTGCCATTTAAAATCATGCAAGAAGGCTTACCCTGTTTATCATTTAAAATCTCTACATCCTGCCAATTCAGCTTTGCGTTACCTAATGCCTTAAATACCGCTTCTTTAGCCGCAAACCTCCCCGCAAGGTGCTGATAGAGGCTGCCGCGCGTCTTGGCGTTCTTCAATTCTTCTTTAGTAAATACGCGGCTTAAGAATTCCTCGCCCCACTTTTCTACTGCCTGGCGCAGCCGGCTGACCTCCGTTATATCCACGCCGGTCCCGATAATCATATGAGCGCCTTCATTTCTTTGACTGCCCTGCCTAAACCCACCGATACCGCGCGGCAGACAATAGAATATCCGATATTTAATTCTTCTATCGTTTTTATTTTAGCGATCCTGGCGACATTATAATAATTTAAGCCATGCCCCGCAAAAACCTGCATCCCTTTATTCCTGGCATAATGCGCTGCCGCCTCTAATTCCCTGAAATATTTATCTTCTTCTTTTTTATCCTTGGCTCCGGCATAACGGCCGGTATGCAGCTCTATCATACCTATGCCTAATTTTTTAGTGGCATCGATTTGCTTCTTATCCGGATCAATAAACAAACTTACGGCAATCCCCTTTTTGTCCAAACGGCTAAAAACCTGCCCGATTTTTTTAAAATGAACTGCTACATCCAGGCCGCCTTCGGTAGTAATTTCCTGCCTCTTCTCCGGCACTAAAGTTGCCTGGCCGGGTTTTGTTTTACAGGCAATCTCAACGATGTCTTCTGCCACAGACATTTCTAAATTTAGCTTTACCTTCACCAACTCTTTTAAAAGATACAGGTCCCGCTCTTTAATATGCCTGCGGTCTTCCCTTAAATGCGCTACTATACTATCCGCTCCTGCTGCCTGACAAACTAAAGCCGCGAATACAGGTTCCGGCTCAATGCCATGGCGGACTTCCCTTAAAGTAGCTACGTGGTCAATATTTACGCCTAATAAGGCCGGCATCTCAATAATTAAATTGTTTTATCTCGCCCCTGACATAAAACCAGGCCATCACTGCCAATATTAACGCAATAAGCTTAAGCCAGGGATGACAAGTAAACCAGTGGGTTATACGGTAACCAAGGCTGATTTTTTCTTTAGGCATCTTCTTTTTTGAGTTTTAGGATCTCTTTAACCTTATAGGCCATCTCTTCATGGCTCAAATCCTTGTACAACTTAGCGCGATAAACTAAAGAGATGTCCTGTCTTTCTTCGGAGATTACAATAATGGCCGCGTCTGCCTCTTCGCTTAAACCTAAGGCAGCGCGGTGGCGCGTCCCGTATATCCGGCTTAAATCCTGATTTTCCGTAAGCGGGAATAAGCAACCCGCGGCGATAATGCGGCCGTGCTGTATAACCAGCCCCCCGTCATGCAGGAGGCTGTTGGGCGTAAATATGTTCTGGATTAAATCCGCAGATACGACTGCATCTATTAAGACTCCGCTTCCTACGTAAGTGCTTAAAGAATCATTTTTCTCTATGGCGATAAGCGCGCCGACCTTATTTTTACAAAGTTCTTCGGCGGCTTTGGCTATCTGTTGCAATATATAATCCAGCTCCTCTTCCTTTAAGACCGGGCTAAAAATATAGCGCTGGCCTAACCGCGCAAGGCCCTGCCTTATCTCAGGATGGAAGATAATCATAACGGCGATAACCGATATGGCGAATAATTTCCTGAGTATCCAGTCTAATATCTCGAAGTCCAGTTTCTGGAATAGAAAAAAACAGAGCAGAAGGATAATTATGCCGCGTAGAACCTGGATGGCGCGCGTGCCTTCAAAAAATAGTATCACATGATAAATTACAAACCAGAGTATGGATACCTCAATCAAGGTCTTTATGATTAGAATATAACTAATACTATTTGATATATTTAATATATTCATATACTATTTATAGTATTTAAAACGGTTAAGGCCTGCTTTAATGCCTTCACGTCGTGGACCCTGACCATATTGGCCCCATTTTTAGCTGCGAGGATACAGGCAGATACGCTGCCGAAAATCCTCATCCCGGGCTCTGCGTTCAGTATTTTACCCAGGAACGATTTTCTGGAAACACCGGCTAACAAAGGCCTGCCTAAAATCTTAAGCTCCCTCAGGTTCTTCAGTATCTCTAAATTATGCGTAAACGCCTTACCAAATCCGATACCGGGGTCAAGAATAATTTTCTCCCTATTTATCCCTCCTGCGACAGCCCTATGCATCGCCTTATCTAAATATTCTATTACTTCATCCAATAGCGACTTATATACGGGATTCTTCTGCATAGTGCGGGGGTTTCCCTTCATATGCATAATCACTACCCCTGCCTTATATTTAGCCGCCACGCCTATCATTTTATCGTTCCTTAAACCTGTGATGTCATTGACTATCGCCGCGCCGCAATCCAATGCCTGCCTGGCGACCTCGGGTTTGTACGTATCAATGGAGACCGGGACTTTGATTTTGCGGGCAATCTTTTTAATTACTGGTATCGTCCGGCTTAATTCTTCTTTGACGGAAATCGGCTTTGCTCCGGGCCGGCTGGATTCGCCTCCTATATCAATGATATCCGCACCGTCCTCAACCATCTTCTCTGCGAAATCAAAAGCTCGTTCAGGGACAGTCCCCTTAGGAATAATTTCTCTTGGCCCTGTCGGGGACAGTCCCTGAAAGAATCCGTCCCCGCTGAATGAATCCGGGGTAATATTTATGATACCGATAATACAGGTTTTGTTTGGCGTAAGGCGTAATTTATGCCTGCCCAGGTCCAGCCTGAACTCATCCTTTCCGTAATTAGCGAGATTACCGGATAAATCATCGGCTAATCTATTCAGGCCAAAGGGCTGCTGTTTTAGTTTTTCCGCGAGCCGCTTGAATTGAGAAAGCGTGGCCATTAAAAGACAGTCTGTCTTCTTTGTTTTACCGGTCAAGGCGCCCCGGGCTAGCGCTGCTTCTGCGCCCAAAGAAAGCATCTCTTGTTTAAGTATATTTGCTGCGATACAGGAGAGGGAATTAATTCTGACTAAATGATGAACCGCCTTGGGCAGCATAATTTCAATGCCGTAATTATCTACCCCAATATCCTGCATTATCTGCCTTAATGTTTTTTGGTCCGATATCCGAAGGATGCGCATTTAGTCTTTATACGGTGAGGTCTTTCTTTTCTATGCCAAGCATACGTTTGACTTCTTCGCCGTCTAAAACTTCTTTTTCCAAAAGCGCGTTGCTTAAAAACTTTAATTTTTCTGAATTCTGCTGCAGTAACTCCTTGGCTTTTACATAAGCATCACTTACTATTTTCTTTACTTCTTCATCGATCTGGTGAGCGGTCTCCTCACTATAATTTCTTTCTTCTACGATATCCCGGCCCAGGAATACCAGCCCTTCCCTTCTCCCCAGCGTAACATTACCTAATTTATCGGACATCCCGAACTGACAGACCATGCGCCGGGCCATTAACGTCGCCATCTCCAGATCATTCTGGGCGCCAGTAGTGACCTCGTTTAAATTTATCTCTTCGGAAGCCCTGCCGCCTAACATCATGGCAATCTCCGAAATCAATTCTGTCTTTGTCCAATAGTGCCTGTCTTCCAGCGGCGGGGTAAAGGTATAGCCTCCGGCTAAACCCCGCGGGATAATGGAGACCTTCTTTAAGGGGTTCACTTCAGGCAATAGTAGAGATAGCAATGCATGCCCGGATTCATGCAACGCGGTAATCTCTTTTTCCTTTTTGGATATAATATGGCTCTTCTTTTCCGGGCCCATCAGCACTCTTTCCACGGACTTCTCAAAATCAACCATCTCCACCGCATCTTTATTAAAACGGGCAGCCATGAGCGCTGCCTCATTACAAAGGTTTGCCAGATCCGCTCCGGAAAACCCCGGGGTCTGGCTGGCAATGGAATTTAAGTTTACTGTAGGGCTAAGCTTTATTTTGCGCGTATGTACCTTGAGTATCTCTTCTCTTCCTTTGATGTCAGGTAAATGCACGATGATATTGCGGTCAAATCTTCCAGGGCGCAGAATTGCCGGGTCTAATGTATCCGGCCGGTTGGTAGCAGCGATAAGAATCAGGCCCTGCTGCGTATCAAAACCGTCCATCTCCACCAAAAGCGCATTCAGGGTCTGCTCCCTCTCGTCATGCCCTCCGCCGATACCCGAAAAACGTAACCTGCCGACAGCATCTATTTCATCAATAAAAATAATCGCGCCCTTGCCGGATGCCTTTGCCGCCTTACGGCCTTGCTCAAATAAATCCCGCACGCGGCTGGCTCCCACGCCCACAAACATCTCCACAAAATCCGAACCGGAAATGCTAAAGAACGGCACCCCGGCTTCTCCGGCTACGGCGCGGGCAATCAAAGTTTTCCCGCAGCCCGGCGGCCCGACGAGTAAAACTCCTTTAGGAATTTTTCCTCCCAGTTTTTGAAATTTCTTCGGGTCCTTTAAAAACTCTATGACCTCCTGCAATTCTTCTTTGGCTTCATCAACTCCTGCCACATCATCAAAAGTGGCTTTCTCGCCCTCTTTTTCGCTGTGCATCTTTGGCCGCATCTTGCCAAAACCCATGATCCGGTTGCCTAATTGTTCGCCCCTTGCCGCCATCATCCACCAGAAGAATATCAACAGGACCACCGGCCCCAGCGAATACAACAGGTTTGCTAAAAGGGTGCGAGGCGGCTTAACCTCAAAATGCTTTAAGTTCTGGCGCATCAGGTCAAGCAGCTGCGTATCATTATCGGGAATATTTAAAAAGAACCTGGAATTATCGCTGAATTCACCCTGGAGCACAGTTTCAATCTTGGTCACAGACCTGATCTTTTCCGGGTTATCTCTTAAGGCGGCGTAGAAATCGCTATAGGATATCTCTTTGGGTATGCCGCTAACAGGTATGTTTATAGAATTAATAAGAAGGTAGAAAAGTCCGATTATTACCAACCAGGACCAGGGGAAACGCCTAAGTATATTGTTTTTCTTGGATTTAGGGATTCTATTGTTTAGCATTTTTCACCTTTCTTTTAGAAGTTTTATTATATATTTAAATACTAATAAAATCAAGTATTTATTGAAGATTTCGCCTTGCGGAAAAAGGAGAGATAACTCTTGCTTTTTACTACAGATACCCCCTTAGGCAGGTCGACTATAGAATGAACCGGGCGGTTGTAAATCAAATCCTCGATTTCTTTTATATGCTGGAAGGTAATCCTGCGCGTATCGCCTTTTACTTTAGCGATACTCATACGCAGCATTAATCTCTGCAGCGCAGGGTGTAGCTTCTTCAACCTTCTAAGGTTGAGCCCGGAACGTGAGCCCTTAATCCTGCGTTCGGCACAGCGCAGCAGATAATCGTAATCGCAGCCTAAGCTCTGGGCCATATTACTCAACACCTCCCGGATATTTCTATTGTATTCTTTTTCCAGTAACGGCAAGAGCCGGTTACGGATCTTATTCCTGAAATAAATATCTTCCAAGTTAGATTTATCAATGCGCGGCTTAATCTTTTTTTTCTTCAGGTATGCCTCTATTTCGCTGCGCCTTGTTTCTATCAAAGGCCGGATAATTTCATAACCGCGAATCTTTCTCTTCGGAGAAATCCCGGATAATCCGTATAACCCCGCGCCTCTTAAGATACGCATGAGCACGGTTTCCGCCTGGTCATCAAGATTGTGGCCCAGGGCGATCTTTGCGGATTTTGTATCTTTGGCTGCTTTAAACAAAAAACCCAAGCGCGCATTTCTGGCTATCTCCTCCAGCGACCCGCCCCGTTTGGCCAGCTGCCTGACATTAATTCCTGCGGTAGTAACGGGCAATTTCAGTTTCCGCGCCAGGCCCTCCACAAAAATCCTGTCTCCGCGAGAATCTTCTCTGAGGCAGTGGTCTAAATGCGCTATATGCAGTTTCAGATCCAGGGCTCTTTTTAAATCATTAAGCAGATAAAGCAAAGCCAGAGAATCCGGGCCGCCGGATACGCCCACTAAGACCCTATCTCCCTTAGCTATAAGGTTGTATCTTTTAATAGTATCTTTTACTTTCTCTAAAAACATACACTACCCCTTTAATTGATGCCGCCTTAAAGCTTAGGACATATTATATTACTCCTCACCCCCGAATGAAACCTTTTTTTGATATTGACTTCTCTCCTTTTAAAGTGTAAATTAAACAAGGATAGAACCGAAAGGAGTAATATGCTGTCGTTAATAAAAACGATTTACCGCATGGCCTCCAGAGAAGAGCGTAAGACAGTCTTAAGCAACGCCTTCTCCCTCTCTACGCTGCAGGGCATAAACTATATCCTGCCGATAATTATCCTGCCCTACCTGGTGCGGGTAATCGGCCCGGCAAAATTCGGCCTGATTGCCTTTGCGCAGGCGTTTACGCAATATTTCCTTATCCTGGTGGACTATGGCTTCAGCGTCTCCGCAACCCGGGAAATCTCATTATACAGAAAAGAAAAAAACAGGGTCTCCGCCGTTTTCTCCTCAGTAATGACGGTAAAAATTACCTTAGCCATCATAAGCTTTTTCATCCTCTTTTTAATCCTGAATTTCATCCCTAAATTTAAAGAAGACTGGATGGTTTATCTGCTGAGCTTCGGGGCTATTATAGGCAATGTCCTCTTTCCGGCCTGGTTCTTTATGGGGATAGAAAAAATGAAATATATAGCCGTATTGAATATAATCGCTGGAACGATATACGCCTCGGGTATCTTTATATTCGTGAAGGGCCCGGCGGATTACCTGTATATCCCTTTTATAAATTCCCTGGCCTTTCTGGTCAGCGGGGCCCTTGGGCTATATATTGTATTTACAGAATTCAAAGTCGCCCTTGTTTTTCAGGGCTGGGGGAAAATCCGGCAGGAAGTAAAAAAGGGCTGGCATGTCTTCTCTTCCATCATCGCCATAAATGCCTATACGGTTACCCGTGTTTTTGCCGTAGGCCTTTTGACCAATAATACCCTTACGGGATACTATTCTATCGCCGAGCGGATAGCTAATGTCATTCAGACCTTTCCTATGGATTCTTTTTCGCAGGCGATATATCCGAGGTTAAACAAAATCTTTCAGAAAAATAAGAAAAAGGCCGCGGATTTTATGTATAAAATTCAGGGCGTCGCTGCCAGGGGCTTCATCATATCCCTGCCGATTATCTTCCTGCTTGCGCCCTGGCTGATAAAAGCCGTCTGCGGCATAGAATACAAAGAAGCTGTCCTGGCCTTACGATTACTGTTAGTGTCAGTATTCTTTGTGGGCGCCAATGCCTTTAAGGTGCAGTTCTTGTTGGTCTGCGGCAGGCAGGATATTTATTCTAAACTCCATGTCATCGCAGCGCTGGCAGGGGTGCCGATGATATTCGCCTTGATATATTTCTTCTCTTATCTGGGGGCTGCCTGGGCAACGGTAATACTTGAGGCGGGGATTTTTATTGCGACGGTTAAAATTTTAAAAAATTACTGCCTTCCTGAGCATTCCCTGTAACTTCTTTTTTTTAACTAACCAAAACAGAATGGCGGCTGGATATTCGTAGCAACGGCATTACCGATACAGAGGATTTCTTTGATGCTCCCGTCTTCGCCGATAATGGCTTTATTGGCCCATAGAACCCGCACGCGCTCTCCGTTACTGCGTATATTTTCGTTTTCATTCACCGAATGCCGCTCGGGGTTTTGCACGATATCCTGGATCATCTCTACCAAATCCTTGCCGGATAAATCCTTTTCCGAAACAATCGTTCCGACGACGTTCTTACCCAGTATCTCTTTCTCGTAAAAACCGAAGAACCTCTGCGCGAACTGGTTAAAGAATGTAATATTGCCTTTGGTATCCATCACCATGATAATACTGTTTGCGTTTTCTATTATCTGCCTGTATTTTGCTTCGCTAGTCATTAATATCTTCTGTGAAGCCTCTAATTCCGAAATCCGCTTACGCAGCGAAGCTAATTCAGCGAGGAGTTCTTCCTGGGGCTTATTTGCATTCTCCATCTTATCCTGCTCCTTTAAGTTTTATCAGCGGCGCTTGGCATTAACGGTTTATATTATAAAGGTCCAAAAGCTGTATCCTTGTTGCTTCCAGGCGTTCGGTAAAAATATTCATCAACCTCTTGAGCAGTTCATACCCTAAATCAGAATTCTTTTCGCATTTTTCCCTAAGGCATTTGCCGTCTAAGGCCAACACCCGCGTGTTTTCTACGGCCCTGGCGCTAAAACGATAACGGTATGGCGAAATAAGCCACGACCAGCCTAAAATATCGCCTTCGCCTATAGTCTGTATGGTAATCTCCTGAGGCTGGGCTATATAAATAGCTACCTTCCCGCTACGGATGAGATAAAATTTATCCGCAGAGTCCCCTTCCTTCAAAATAACTTCTCCCGCCTTAAAAACTTGGTGTATCGTGCATCCGACGATAAAATCAATATATTTTGCCGGCAGGCCCTTAAAAAAAGGATGCTGCTTTAAAATGGGTTCCAAGGTTTCCATTTTTCCTCCTGAAAATAAAATTAAGTGGCGGCGACTGGATTTAAACCAGTGACAAATCGGGTATGAGCCGACTACTCTATCAGGCTGAGTTACGCCGCCGTCGTTCGCTATAGCTTAAGACTTACAGCTTACAGCTTTTATTATTATATTTTATTGGCTGCCTTTACGCAACTGATATTCTACATACATCGCCAGCAGTTCATGGATCTTCTCGGGAGGCTGCACTACAAAATAACGGCTCATCAACGAATGGGACATCTCATGGCCAAGGACCTCGCGCTTAAAACTATCCGGCATGATATAAATAGTATTCATATCGGTAACAAAAAACGATACGGTATTGAGTTCCCTGCCAACTATATCTTTGTAGATACGCCCCAACTGCGCCTTGTTTTCGCAGACTTTGACGGTGCCGTGAAAGCTATAGATATGCATATCCAGTATATCGGAGACCCGGATAAAAAGGGTATCCAGCATATCCGCCAGGCCTACTTCGTAAGGCGCTGATTTGCCCGCCATCAAGTTATCCGAGGCGCCCATATTTAATTTTTGAATGAGGACGGAGGATTCCAGTTGGGAGGGGTAATAAATGGTAAAATATTTGCCTTCTATCTTTTTGGCCGAACCAAAGCCGTCGTCGTAGGCAAAAGCAATACCGCTGCTTAGTAAAACTAAAGCGGCAAGAAAAACTATAGCCCTTGCTGTCTTTTTAAGAGGCATCAAGTCCTGAAATATTTGATTATAGTATTTAGATCTCCTAAAATATCTTTTAATTCATGGAATGCCGAGCGCCTGTCCTGCGGCATATCATGTTCTGAGATATTATTCAGCTTATCCTCTAATTTTTTAAAGCTCCCCTTCAGGGTAATAGCTTCTTCCCTTATCTTCTTGATCATATTGTTAAAGCTCTCTGCCAAATCCTGCAGCTGGTCAAGGTGACGTATCCTGAAATCCTCGGCAAAATTCCCCGCTTCTAATTCTTTCATCGTCTTCTTAAAACGGTACAATGGGCCGGCAATCTTATGGGAAACAAATAACGTCACGAAGATAGTGGCGATGCTGACAATAACCATCACTACGATTACTGTCTGCACCATTATAGGCAGGATAAAATCAGCGGTCGTCTTTACCACCACGCGGGAATTGACGATAGAAACCGTAGTAGACTGCATGGCCAAAAGATACAGTATCCCGATAGTAAGCAGGCCGCTAACAGCCACCAAGGCGCAAAATTTCAGAATAAAATTAGCCTGGAATTTCTTATCGATAAAATAGACCCTGCGTTTATATGTCGCCGGCATCTTATCCTCCCCCTTTTTCTATTTACCTTATTTTAATAAATCATAATCTACTTTTACCTGCGCCTTATTGTGCAATTCCGTTATCCATTTATTTATCTCTTCGGACTCCTTAGCTTTGGTGAGCTCCCATTTAAGCTGGTTGTACATCTGATCGTAAGTTTTATCGGCCTCACCGGCCTGGGACATCTTTTGGTATGCTTCCTGGATATCTTTATCGCCGATACGCATATTGGAAGAAATCTCTTTAGTCTTCTTATCCAGCGCTATTTTTAACAATGACTGCTCCCAGAACCTTTCAATCGTCTTTAAGAAGTTTGTTTCCTTATCCAGACCCTTCTTCTGGGCCTCCTGCAGGATGAGTTTCTGATTAATCAGGTTATCCAGGAATTCCTGCCTTGATTCCGGGGTATCGGCCATGCCATACATGGAATCCTTAAGGGCCGCATAGAATTCCTCCCGGGTAATTTCATAATCGTTAATCTTAGCCAGTATTATTTTATCCTTAGGCTTGGCCGTGCAGCCAAAAAATAAAAACGAAACGCATAATATAACCAGGTATTTTTTCATAGTGGATTCGCTCCTTCCTAAAATGAACAGATAATTTTTTCTTTTATAACTTGTGTCTTTACTTTACGCTACCGCTTCAGATCAGGGAATAGTGGCAGTTCACCACACCTTTGCCTATCGCACCTAGTTCTTTAGAGGTAGAAATAACCAATCCGCGGGCATATTCGTTACGCGCGACCTCTAACCACTTTATCAATGGCCTTATACGCCCATAGTCAACGGTCGAGGATAATTTGATTTCAATAGGATAAGTTGCCTTGCCGGTTTCGACTAAAAGGTCTACTTCCAAACCATCAGTACTGCGGTAATAATAAAGCGAACAAGAATCGGCAAAAGCGGAAAAACGCTTATAAAACTGGGACACGCACGCCGTCTCAAAAAGGGCGCCTGCCATCGGCCCTTGAAGGGCATGCATTTCGCCCTGAAGGCCTACCAGGTATGAAACAAGCCCCGTATCCATAAAATAACACTTGGACGACTTAACAATTCTTTTGCCAAAATTTTTATAGTATGGTTGGAGAAAAAAAATAAGCCCGCTTGCCTCCAAAAGGGTAAGCCATGATTTTATCGTAGGGACAGAAACTCCTATATCCCGCGAAAGCGTCGAGCAATTGAGCTCGCAAGCCGTGCGCGCCGCCAGAAGCTTGACAAATCTTTCAAAATCATGAAGGTTTGATTGTTTAATGTAGCTGCGGACATCGCGGTCCACATAGGTCTGCAGATAACTGGAAAACCATAGCCTGCGGGATATTTTTTTGTTAAGCGCAACCTCAGGATACCCTCCCCCTAAAATCCATTTCCCAAGCGGAATAATCTTCTCCGGAAACTCCTTGGCATGCGAAAGGGCATTGAGAAAACCACCCGCCTCGCTTAAATTTAGCCGCGGGTTTTTCTGTAGTTCTTCCAGAGAAAAAGGAAATAAGTGCAGGATCGCAATACGACCTGCCAAGGTTTCACTGATACCTTTCATCAGGGCCCACTGTTGGGAGCCGGTCAGAACCCACTGGCCCGGTTTCTTATTATGCTCAATGCGCGCTTTAATATGTGATAGGAGCCCGGGGGCGCTTTGTATTTCATCAATAATAACCGGAGGCGGATATTTCTCCAAAAACCCCCGAGGGTCCTCGATAGCCAGCGAACGCACATCTATCTCATCAAGCAGGACATAATTATAACCCTTGAGGCGTTTGCGCGCTAAAGTCGTCTTGCCGGACCTTCTCGGCCCGCCGATAAAAACAGCGGGAAAAGACTTAACGGCTTGCCTTAATGTCTTTTCAACCAAGCGGGTGATATACATACTTGTTATTTTAAAGTATAACTTTAAATTGTCAAGGACTTTTAAATAAAAAACCCCGCATTATTTTAAAAATGCGGGGCGTGAGTAAAATGCATATTTATTCTTTTAATTAATGCTGGCCTTTCTTATCTAATTCTTGGAAGAATGGCGTCAATTCCTGATTCCCAGTATAGTTTAATACACCGTCAAAGAAACTGTAATCGCTGGCTTGCAGCATAAACTGCTCAAAAGCAGAGGCATCCGTCGGTGTTATAGGATGGTATAAATACCCCGCGCCGCCGCCCGGGGTAAAAGGCGTGAATTGATAAAGGCCTACTTCTATTAATGCCCTGATAACTTCGGCGTTGGATAATTGGGAATCCGAGGGATTAGCGGCAATATTAAACGACGCTGAAATAGCAGGATTCAGAGTACCGGAGGCAGCTTTTAAGGCATATCCTGACCCTGCTTTATTTATGGAAAGGCCGCTAAAGGTAGCTACGCCGTTTGAAGTAGTCTGCGTAAGCGTCCCCGAGAGCCCGCCGCTACCGGGGTTATTTTGTAAACTTATGGTGATTGTAGAGGTGCTGTCAGCAGTAAGTAAGTTGTCGTAAGCATCTCTTATCTCTACTTTTATTGCAGGTGTAATGTTTGAACCGGCAGTGGTATCAGTGGGCTGCTGAATAAAGACGAGTTTGCTAGCGGCTGCTGGAGTAATAACACCAGTAGTGTTATTCACAAAAGTTACATTATAGTTAAGCCCGCCGTTGCCATCGTTTACTGTTCCGGCCGGTGTCAGCGTCTTGCCGGTACCGACATTCTTGTTATCAAAGGTCTGGGTCCAAGTAGCAGTATCGCCAGATGCCAGGCTGCCGGAAGTAATCGTAGGAACACCGGTAGAACTTGTGGTGTCATCATAAGCCTTAGTGTCCGTAACGGCGGTAACGGTTAAGGATTTCTGGGTGATTTCTCCGGTAGTGTCAGCAAC
>JAQUOD010000006.1:0-51745 GCA_028717245.1 Candidatus Omnitrophota bacterium | reverse complement strand
CAGAGTCACGGCATAGTTATTGCCGCCGTTGCCATCATTTATTGTCACAGCCGGGTTCAGGGTTTTGCCTGTGCCGGCATTTCTGTTGCTGAAGGTCTGGGTAATGGATGTGATGCTGTCGCCGGCTTGTATGGCGCCTGAGGTGACCGTAGGAATTCCGGCGGATGTGGTGTCGCCGTTATAGCCTTTGGTATCGGTAACCGCGGTGATGGTGATCGCTTCTTGGTTAATAACACCGGTAGTGTCAGCAACCAGAGTCACGGCATAGTTATTGCCGCCGTTGCCATCATTTATTGTCACAGCCGGGTTCAGGGTTTTGCCTGTGCCGGCATTTCTGTTGCTGAAGGTCTGGGTAATGGATGTGATGCTGTCGCCGGCTATCAGGTTACCGCTTGTGACCGTAGGCACGCCTGCCGAAACAGTAGTACCGTTATAGGGCTTACTATCAGTCACCGCTGTAACCGTGATCAAAAACTTACCGTTGGTTAAGGTGAGCGTGCCGCTAATCGTCGGACTGCTACTTAAAATGACGCCATTAATATTGTCAACAATAAGGTTAGGAATTATAGCCGCCAATTCCGGCCCTGTTGTTTGAACGGCGGTTCCTTTGTACTCTAACGTAGCAGAGCCACCATAGGTAAGAGTGTATGTGCTAAGCGCCAAACTGGCTGTACCCTGCATAGATAGCAGATCATTTACCGTAGTATTGCCGCCCAATGTCTTTGTGCCGTTGCCTGAAATAACCAAATTACTATAACCCGTAGGAGCCATATTATCTATTTCTTGATTACCGAGCCTGCAATAATTTACAGTTGAGCCGGACTCTAATGTCCCACCGCTAAATGCGTAATTATTGCCAAATAAATCTGCATCTACCTTAATCGTGCCGAAGATATCCGCGGTGCCGCTGCCGGTAAGAAGATTTCCAGCGGGATCAAATGTTGTATTGACTCCCACTATCACGTTGGTCACAGTAGCAGGCCCGCTAAGGGTCTTGGTACCGCTACCTGAAGTCTCTAAAGTTGCATTTGTATAGTCTAAGGTGCTATCAATGTCCTGATCAATAAGGCTGGAGGAATAATTTACGGTTGAGCCGACGTTAAAAGTTACGGTACTAAATCCTGAATAATTACCGGAAAAAGTTGCCGCATCTACCAAAATAGTCCCAGAAATATTAGCAATGCCGCTGCCGGTAAGATAATATCCATTGGGGTCAAAAGTCGTACCTGCGGACACGGTCAGATTGTTGGTTATTAAAGAATCATCGACAAGTAAATAAGTACCCCCTCCTGACAATACGAGGTTGTCATAAGTATATCCTGCTATCCAATTAAAATAAATGCCTGCATTATAGTATTCTACAGTGCCGGTGCTTATGCTGGAAAAAGTGCCATTACTACCCTCAAGCCTAATTGTGCCGTTATTAGTCACACTGGACACATCAAGATCATAAGTGCCCATATCTAAAGTTCCGGCATTTGTAAGGTCAGTGGCTGTGATTGCACCATTAGGAGTATATGTTGATATCGCAGTAAGATTAATGGTCTCGTATAGACCAGTGGCTACGGTTTGGTTTGTGCCGTAGTACTCCACTGTGCCGGTTGGTATGGCAAGGCCGTTAGATACCCCGGAGAAACGTATAGTGCCACCGGTGTTTACGATAGACCCGGCGCTGAGAGTATACCCAGCCATATCTAATGTAACAGAGTTGGTAAGAGTGCCGTTAACTGTAAGAGCACCACCTGCAGTCTTAGTGCCGCTGCCGGAGAGCGTAAGATTGTAGTAAGTAGTACTTATTATGGTCTGCGCGCCCGCAAGGCTGTAATTGACTGTATTGCCTACTGCTGTTGCTGTTAGGGCGCCTGTACCGAGCGCATTAGTATTATTAACACTCAGTGTACCGGCGTTAACCGTCGTGCCGCCTGCGTATGTATTGGAGCCGCTTAAGGCAAGTGCGCCTGTGCCATTTTTAGTGAGGCTATTATTGGCACTGCCCGAAATCACGCCGCTGATAACAGCATAATCAGCTGTAGTACTAGAATTATCATTGACGGTAATGGTACGAGTATTGGTGCCAATGGTACCTAAAGAGAAATTACTTATCCAAGTAACGACATTATCAGAAAGGGTGCTGTCGCCAAAAATTAACGGTGCCCCACTTTGAAGAAAGTTAGTAGAATTCCAAGTCAGAGTACCAGTAATGGTAACCGAAAGCGAACCACCATAGGCAGAAAAACCACCGCCGTTGGTGGTGTTGGTGAAGCGAACTTTACCGGTACCAGTGCTGCCAAGTGCGCGGCTGAAGGTGCCGTTTGTAGCAAGTACGCCACCGTCGAGTATGAGGTTACCGGACGGAATGACGCTAACACTACTAAAACCAAGCGCGCCTGCGGAGATCGTGGTAGTGCCAGTGTAAGTGTTAGTGGCTGAAAGGACTAAAGCGCCTGAACCATCTTTAGTGAGGCTACCGCTGGTGCCACTTGAAGAAATCACGCCGCTGATAATAGCATAATCATCAGTGGTATTGGGATTATCATTAACAGTGATGGTGCGGGCAGCATTACGCAGAGAGAAATCGTTTGTCCAGGTGACGACATCATTAGAAAGAGTGCTGTCACCAAAAATTAACGGTGCTCCGGACGGAAGAAAGTTAGTAGTGTTACTCCAGACTGGGGTACCAGTAAAGCCGGTAATTGAAAGCGCGCCACCGTAGGCAGAAAAACCGCCGCCATTGGCTCCAAACTGAACCTGGTTATCGCCAGTGCCAAGTGCGCGGCTGAAAGTGCCGTTTGTGGCAAGTACGCCACCATTAAGTATCAGGTTACCGGACGGAATGGCGCTAACGCTACTGAAACCAAGCGCGCCCGCGGAGATCGTGGTAGTGCCAGTGTAAGTGTTAGTGGCTGATAATATGAGGGCGCCCGTGCCTTTTTTAGTTAAACCGCCGGTATTACTATTGTCAATTACACTAGAAAAAGTAATAGTGTTTGCGCCGGTATCGATATTGACCGCGCTAGTGCTATTCTTTATACGACTAGAGATATCTTGTGTGCTGGCGCCTCCATACCTTAGCGTGCCGCCGCCAAAGGTGATGTTACCGCTACCGCCTAACGAGCTGTCGGCTAAATCTAACGTGCCTGCGGTCAGTGTAATAGTACCACTGATAGTATGCGTTCCTGTTCCAAGATTCAGCGTCCCACCGTTACCATTAATGGTCAGCGCACCAACGTTCATATCACCTGTGAATGTGACCGTGCCAGCAGTCTTGGTCATTGAAACTGTACCAGTGGTTATAAAACTGGCAATGTTATTCGTTGCAACATTCCCGCTAAGCGTTACATTATTAACACCAAAATCTAATGTCCCACCGCCTGTATTGGTAAGATCTCCTTGAATCGTTAATGTTCCATTTACATCTGCTGTACCTGCGCCGCTAAATTGTAAGTTTTGATAGGTCAAACTAGCGTCAATGGTAGGATTAGCATTCTGATAATCGATAGTACTCCCAGCATTGATGGTTCGAGTATCCCAATCTACATAGTTACCGGTGAATGTTACGGCATCAACTATTAACTTGCCTGTTACAGTCAACGTGTTTGTTCCGCTACCGGTAATCGTAAAACCATTAGGATCCAGGGTTCCGGCAGAAACAGTAAGGTTATGGGTTAGGGTAACATTATTGGTAATAATTTGCAGTATGCCTGCTCCCGAGTGAGTAATATCGTAGAACTGTTTTGCAGCAGCAGTACCACCTGAATTTAAGGTTTGTGTCCCTGATGCTTTGTTAAACTCTATTGCCCCGATATTGCGATTTAATATTCCCAGATTAGTATAATTCCCGGCCATAATCACCTTTTGTCCGGTTCTATTATCATCAAAGGTAAGCGTTCCGGAAGTACCTATATATAGGCCACCGGGACCGGCGTTACCGCCTATCGTATTATCCGTATCTACTATTGTCAAAGTTCTATTAGCATTGTCACTAAACAACAAGATCCCGTCTAATATCTCGAGTCCACCAATGGTAATATTGGCATTTAAAGTAACCGTTATGCCAGCGGTATTTATAACAGCGCGCTCATTAGCCGCATTAGGAACACCCGCGCTCCAGTTACTAGCGGTATTCCAGTTGCTACTACTAGGATTAATCCAGGTAGTTACGCTTTCATCTTCAGGATTGGTAATAACATCGTAGTCTATGGAGATAATGCGTCCGCCGCTTCCATCCATAAGCGTTGATGTCCATAAACGTACAGTTCCGTAGGGAGCTGAAATTAACCCATAGTTATTAATTATGCCTGTAGTTGCTTCAAGGTTAATATATCCTATTTCGGCAGCCACTATCGCATTCTGGCCACGCACATCAATCATGCCTGTGCCAGAATAAATATTTATATCGCCGTGGGCGCGGACTTCGCCTATTATATAGATATCAGAATTATTTGAATCTATATATATAGAGCTGTTATAGGATGTGACTTTGATTAGAGCGTTAGCTGTAAAATATACGTGTTGGTTAATCGACCCTATGTTTTGATTTGCTATCAAAGAAAGATTATTGGCACGAATAATGGCGGAATCATAAGTTGTTATACCTCCGGCTTGTGCCTCTAAGGTAAGATTTGTATCGCGGTTATAGACAATTGCGCCGAAGCCATCCGGAGGGCCGCGCAGCAATACGCTCGTTCCGATACCTAAACTCTCTAATATATTAATGTCACCTTGCGTCCTATATATATAGGTAAGGGCTGCGTTGATATTTAAAGGCGTGGTCCTGCTGCCAAACTGCTTGGCGATTATCTTAACTTCAGGCGCCTGGATAATTACTCCCGGGCTGATATTTAACAAGGGGTCAATTTCTAAAGCCAGTGGGCCGTCTAAAACTACCTCCACCCGCTCTGCTTCTACGGTCACTATTCTATCCGCGGAAATCAAGCCGCCCTGCACCAGGCTGCCTACCTGGATAGCAATCTTGCCGCTGTCAGGCAGGGTAGGTTCAGAGCCGGCAATAAGCTTACCTTTATTGATGAACGTTGTGTCTTGGGCATTGACCCTGATGGCGCCGGCTTCTAAAGTGCCGGTATTTACAATTGGTGCGCCGCTGGCGGTCAGCTCAATTACGCCGTTATGGTTAGCTACAGACTGAGCTTCAATGATTCCGGTATTATTAATGGCATAATTAAAGACATTGTTTAAGACCTTGGCGGTTAGAATTACCTTGCCGCCATTGGCGCTAATCGTGCCGCTATTTTTCACCGCGCTGACAATTCTTTCTCCGTTTTCTCCTAACACTACATCTTTTACTGCCTCATCAATGACTACGGAAATTTCATTGATGTCATCTAGCGCCAGAGTCATCTTTTCGCCAGATGCCAAAACTACCCTGCCTAAGTTTGCCAGGATCACTCCTTTATTTTCTACTGCCTGGGAGAGTAAAGCCACATACCCGCCATTACGCACAATAATTTTTCCGCGGTTGATGATGAATGCGTTGTTACCGGCTACTTTATAGAAATTATACCTGTCGTTTAAAAAATCATCATTGGAGATATTTAAGGTTGAGGCAATAAAAGAAGCGGCCTGAATGTTAGCATTCGGCCCGATGATGATACCGCGAGTATTAACTAATACTGTGTTGTAATTTGACTCGTATGTGCCGCCCCAGTACGAGGCATTGCCGCTGGTATCGCGTAATAGTGCCGCTGGGTCAGAGATACTTCCGGTGTAAGTAATTCTTAGCGTGTCGCCATCCGGGATATTCCAGCCTGCGCTGGATTCCAGGATTAATCTGGCTTGGTCGCTTTCAATGACTCTTTCTGCGGCATATAAAAAATGGGGAGAACATAATAGCACAGCTATTACGCTCGCCCAAATTTTCAGGTTTCTTTTATAAATAGGAGGAATCAAGTTTTTGAAGGTTATTTTAAAATAGGGGTTATTTATTTTACAATTAAGCATAACCGATAAATAAGGTTATGTCAAGGAAAATTTTTAAAAACTTTCAGAAACCTGCCCCGGGGCCGTAACCCTAACATTATCATATAGTTTTGCTCGTGAAAAAATAACCTTTATATCCCTGAATAGGTAGTGCAGAAATCTTTTATTAATGCTGCAGGAGCTGCATTACATTTTCCCTGGTAACAATATTCAAATCCGATGGGTTTTCTAGAAACTGCTCAACATCCTGTTTAATCTTTTTCCAATCCGCACGCTCAACAACCTTATAAATTAACCCTCTCCAGTTATTTTTATCAGGCAGCTCACTACTCCATCCTGTCTGCTGGAGGCCGTTTTTAAAAAGTAAAAAATTCGGTTCTATTCCTTTCCATTTTGATAAATACCAGCCAAGGTCAAAATAGTCCCTGCCTTTTGCATATTTTCTGCATAGCAACGCATGCAGTTTTCCGGTAAATAGCGACTTGGTATCATAAGACAAAAACGAAATAGGGAAGTATTTATTTACCAGCTGGGTTTCAAGGACAGCCCCTTGTGGAGGATTGTTATCAATCTCAATCTTAATAGAAAATTTCTGGCTTTTTAAAGGCGAAACCCCCGCTTCAAACATCAGGTTTGAGAATTTAATAAAAGCTGAATTTACGGCCTTCTTATCGTTATAACTGAACGTAGTATCATATCCGGCTGAGGATAATTCCAGCATAATCTTCTTAAGTAATGCCTCAAACCTAACCTGTGGTTTTTGGACCAAAGAAAAATCAAGGTCCTCGGAAAATCTCGGCAGGCCATGCAGGAATCTAAGCGCTGTGCCGCCCAAGAATGCAACCGAACGGAATACGCCTTCGTCGTGCATTACTCTTAAAATATATGCCTGCAGGTATTCCCGCATAATATTAAGCTTAGCGTTGTACCCTTCTTTGCCGGATACCAGTTCCAATACATAATCTTTCATAAATGCTTTTCCTCACTTCTGCGCTTAACAGCGTATTTCTTAATGACCAAAGCGGCCCTTAGAATCCCGGGGCCTTGGAATTTCTTGGCGTATTCTATTAGCTTGTTGAAATTGATTTTTCTCGTATTTTGCAAACGCATTTCTTCCAAATAGCCGTCATCAACCTGCAAACCCTCTAAATAAAAAAAATCAAGAAGTGCCTTTTCAGGGCTAGCGATAAATGCCAGCTGTTTATTCACCGTAAATGAATCGTACCCCCAAAAAAGGCTATTTTTAATATGCCGGTAGTCAAATGTGCCGATTGGAGTAATAATTTTCCCGGGGCGCTTAGTGGTAACGCAGGTATAAACCGGCACCCCCTCAGGAATGAGCCCGTGATATTCAAATGCCTTCTGGAGGCTGATATACGAAGGTTTCTTAAGCACTGAAGCGATATAGGGCTCATAAATATCCACCTTACGGAAACTTTCGGCTAATAGATAAATATTATTTTTGAGCTTAATCAGTTTGCCGGATTTACGCCAACGGCTCAATTGCACTTTGACCGCCGCCGGGTTAGTGACGCCGGCAAGTAAATTCTCGGCGTCTATTACCGACAGACCCCGTACGCGTTTAATGAACTCTTCTAGTTTCATAGCAAAAGTTTAACATATTTGTTAATAAATTGCAATATAAATTTTTGGCTGAATTTTAGAAGGTCTTAGAGACTTGCACCCAGGTGTGCGCGTGGTCGCCGTCAGAAGGAGTATTATCTAACGGCCAGGCAATATCTAAACGCAGGGAAAAATCTTCCGGCAGGTTAAAACGCAGGCCGCAGCCTAATGAACTTAAGGTCTTATTCTTCTCTTCGGTTGTAGAAGGCCTCTTCAGGCGTGTATTCGCCAAATCATAAAACATCGCAAGCCTAAGGGCATCATAGAGCTTTGCCTGCGATAAAGGGACTTTTATCTCTTTGGGGCAGGGATAAAAAGGAAATGACCACTCAAATGTCGTAGCATAGCCCCTGTCGCCTACTGCCTCTGCAGGCGGATATCCGCGCACATTGGCAATGCCGCCGATCTGAAATTCTTCAGCAGAAGTCAGGATATTAGGGCTAAACTGAATCTGATTCTTCCATAATAGCTGCGAGGAAAAAGGCATCTTCTGCAGCCTGATCAGATTAACGACGTCTTTGATAAAAGTCCCGCCAGAGCCGCTGCGGCTGGCTTGGGTGTCCTGTTTTTTTAAGCCGCCCATAATATTGGGGATACCAAAATCCAGTTCATTAGTGAACACTGTGCGGCCGAAATTATCCGTTAAGTCTGTATCCAGGCCAAAGCGGGCAACCCTTAACTTATCGTGGCTGGTAATGGTACTGGCCTGGTAATTGGCGATGTCTTTGTAATCAAACCCGAAGCTGATGTTGAAATTAAAGTTCTCCTCATCTACCAGCGACTGGTTAGCGAATAAACTGTAAATCTGGGTTTTACCAAAGACGCCTGAATCTTCCAGTTCCTGCCCTAATTTCACGCGGCTAAATGCCGCGTAAGCGCCGGCTTCCAAATCAGAAGTTACGGGGAACAGATAACGTATGCTTTTAAAAAAATACCTGCTCGCCTGGCCGAGCTGATATTGAAAAGCCAGTTTATCATCAAGCCCGAGAAGGTTATTGTGGGTAAACCTGACGCTATAACGCTGCTTATCGATATAACGCGAGCCGAAATTGTCCCCGTCAAAACCCACATGTATAGGCAGCTTATCTTTTACCTCCAAGACTACGTCTGTTGCCCCGGGTTCCCTGCCCGGAGTAAGCACTGTGCGCGCGAACCTGTCCGGCTGCTCATTGATTTTGGTTAAGCCCTTCCTCAAAATATTATAATTAAAAGGCTCGCCTTTCTTCAGGGCAATCTTACGCTTCAGGAGCGCGGTTTTAAAATAACGGTTGCCTCTTACCTCTATATCTCCGGTAGTACCTTCCATTACCCGGACTTCTACTACGCCCTGCTCAATCCTCTGCGGGGGCAGGTAGGCGCGCGAAGTGATGTAGCCTCTTTGACGGTAAATATCGGTAATCAAATCCGCAGCCCTCTGTAATTCTCTTAGGCTAAGGTCCTGATTTTCAAAAGGCAGGACTATCTTATTGATTTCTTTTTGGGCAATCAGGGTTACGCCGGTAACATTAATCTTTTTGACGGAGACTTTTTCGGTAGATGTGGGGGCAGCGGGAGGCGCTGGTAGTTCTTCTTTAACTTCCGGGGCTTTCCTGGGGGTTTCTATTTTCTCCCTGAGCGCCTGATCTTTTTCCTGCAGTTCCTGCGAGCGCATCTCCTGTTCAGGAGTAGTAGCTGCCCAGGCATAACTCTTCGGGAAAAAGAGTAAGCACGCTAAGAATAAATAAATAGAAATCTTACTTGCCATAGTTAGTTTATTATGCCCCAACCTAATGTTATTGTCAAGTATTTTATAGACGAAAATATTGTAAAATGAATAAATTATTTATCTTCTAAAACGTGGATTTTTAAAGTATTATTCTTTATCCGGAACGCAGTTTTACGGGGTTGCTGAGGATAACCTTTCTCCCTATAAGCTGTTTTCAATAAATCGATGATTGCCTGTATATCGCTCTTAGAGAGCCAGTGGTTTTCATAAGCCAGGGTCATCTTTTTTATTTCCTCCGGAGCCAGTAAATCCGCGCCTTCAACAATAATTTTTTTGATGAGGAATTTTTTTTCCTGCCCTATCCGGTTTCTTAATGCCTCTTCGTCCTGGATAATCTCCTGCGACCTTTCTATCTGGCCGGGGTTAACTTGGGCAAAACAAACGCCCTTAAGCACTGTTATGAAATAAAGGAAGATTATAGACAAAAGAAGGATTTTTTTTAATTCTGCCATTTAAAGAGTTTTCTGATAAAAAGAATGTAGCCTATGGCAACGGCGTTTAGCGAGGCGAGTAAGACTACTGCTGCGGCAATATCTTTGACCAGCTTGATTAAGGTGTGGTATTTGACCTTGACCATATCCATGGTCATCTCAATGGCGGTATTGAATATCTCCGCCACAAATACTAATGTAATGGTGATGCACAGCGCCACCAGCTCAATAGCGCTCAACTTAAAAAAATATAAGCCCAGGATAAAAGCAAAAATACCCAGTGTGAAAATGATGCGCATGTTGCGATGGTATAAGAAAAGATAGGCAATACCGTTTATGGCAAGTTTGAAGCTCTCCGCAAAACCGCGGAACCGAAAGATATGCCTGAGGATTTTTCTGGGCGTCATAATCTTGATTTCGCACCAGGTGCAAACCCAATCTCGCACCTGGTGCGAAACTGAGATTGTACCTGTCCCTTTTCTACTTTTTCCTGTATGCCTCTAAAAAAGAATCACAATAGATGTGTTTATTCAAAATCAATTCCGCGGTAATAGCCGCGTCCATCAGGTCTTTATCATTCGGGTCAAGTATGGCTGCGTCTAGGCCGGAAGCTATAGCCATAGTCAGGAAGGTGCGGTTGACTAAGCTGCGCACGCAAGTGCCCTGGGAGACATTGCTTAAACCGACAATACTCTTAGGCGCGGGTTCGGAAATAATCTTGAATTCACGGATGACCTCTAAGATATCTGCCATCTGCGCCTGGGCCACATTTACCGGAAGCACTATAGGGTCAAGGTAAAGGTCTGCGACGGGAAATTCCTGCTCGCTACAGCTGGCAACAATAGCAGCTGCTAATTCCAGGCGCTGGTCCTTATTCTGCGGGATGCCTTTGGCGCTAATGGTCAAGCCGATCAGTTTGGTATGGTATTTTTTTGCCAGGGGCACTAATATATCCAACTTCTCGGGGTCAGCAGTAGTGGAATTGATAATCGCCTTATTTTTAATAATTTCCAGGCCTGATTCAATAACCTGCGGCTTGCTGGAATCTAAAACCAGGGGTTTGTCGGTTACCTCCTGAATGGTTTGCACCAGCCACTGGATATCATCTATGGGTTTACGCGATGCCGGGCCGCAATTGACATCCAGAGCGTCTGCCCCTGCCTGAATCTGCTCCAGCGCGCACTTCTGGATTGTGGCCTTATCCTTTTCTTGAATGGCCTTACCTATATTCTGATACATCCCGTTGATTAATTCGCCAATAATAAACATTACCCTCGCTCCTTCTGTCGCTCGGGAGTTATTTGAGTTTGTTGAGTTGCTTGAGTTTGTTGAGTTTTTTGAGTTAAACCATAGATAACTCAATGAACTCTACGAACTCAATAAACTCAATGAACTAATTATAAATTAACCATCAGTCTCTTAATATAACCATCTACTTTCTCTATCGCCTTGGGATGGCGCATCACAAGGATATCCGCTCCTGCTTGAATCAAAGCAGTAGCAGTAATGGCTTCCCAAACTATACCGCGTTCAGCTTCCGGGCCCCATGCCGGAAATTCAACCGCTGTTGCTTTTGCTTCCTTTGCCCGCCAGGCCTCCTGCCCGATTAAACAGATAAAAGGCGAGGCCACGGTTTTGTCGCCGGCTAAAGCAGCGAGGCGCGCGCGCTCCATAATGGAATAAGCATATTCCAGGCCATAACCCAAAGCGCCGATGGTCGGATTAATCACAATGCGCTCTAAAGGCAAGCCCATATCGGAAATTAAAATATTCAATTGTTTGGCGATATTTATATCAATGGGCGATTCGGCAATGATATTATGCCCGTCGGCTAAAACCGCGGCAGTCAGGGTCTTATAATTATCCTGTACAGCGCTTCCGATAAGGCAGCGTTCTCCTTTGGCTGCCTGAGAACAGGCAGGTAAAATCAGATTATCTTTCGTGTCGTCTCCACAGCCTAAAATAATCAAGGGCACATCTACTTTCTTTAAGAGCTGGCTGATAAATTTTGCCTCTGCATCAGGCGATTTATTCGCGAAATCCGGGTGCGCCCCTTGCAATTTCACGCATAAGAGCTCGGCTTTATATTCTTTTACGCACATCTGTGCCCAGGCAAAGGGATCGCCGAAAACATCTCCGTAAGATTTATTTAATTCCTGCGGCCAATCATTGGGCGCCACATCCCAGATTTCAAAAGCCACTACCGGCTTATGGGGCAGAGCGCCTTCGGCAAATAAAAAAGGCAGGGTTGCCTGTCCGCCGACTTGGATGGTTTTAGAGCGCGTCCCGCCCTCTTGGCGAGTTGCGCCGATATTAACTACTGAAACCGCGCCTGACCATTTCTCTAACATTAACTCCATATTTTTTCTCCCAATTTACGCAATGCACTTAAACTCGGCGCATCATTTTTAAGCGCCATTAAAGAAGCGCCGTTTAAACTGATTTTTTCAACCTGCGGATCTTCGGGCATATTACCGATATAATCCAGGCCCGTCTTCTTTATCTTTTCCGCTTCTATTTTTTTATCGCAATGATTGATAACCAGAAGGCTCTTTTTAGCTTTTATCTCTAACTCCTCAATCAAATCGCTTATTCTCTTTGCCGCCTTCAGGCCCACGGCTGTATCGTCGGAAACCACAATTAAAGTATCGCAGGCGCGGGTAGTGCGCCGCGATAAATGTTCAAAACCTGCCTCATTATCAATGACAATGTAATCATAATCCGCGATGAGTTTGCCCACGATGTTCCTTAGAATATTATTTACGTAACAATAACACCCCGGGCCTTCGGGCCTGCCCATGGACAAAACATCAAAACCTTCTCCCTCGGCAACCGAAGTCTGCACGCGGTATTCGATGAATCTATCTTTAGACATTCCGGCGGGGATTTTATCCAGATGACGAGAAACATCATCGATTATTGAGCCGATGGTTTCTTTGGTTTCTATGCCTAACGCCTCAGCCAGATTATTATTCGGGTCAGCATCCACGGCTAATATGGAACCGGCCTTATTTTCTTTAAGTAACCTTACGGTAAGCGCGGCAATAGTAGTCTTTCCTGTGCCGCCCTTGCCTGCGATTGCAATCGTATAGCTCATATTTTCACAGTTGGGAACTTATTCAAATCCGTATGCGGAAAAAAAAGCGCTGCTATATATTCGTCCATATAACCCGGCTCAACGGATAATTCAAAATAAGTAATCTTTTTGGCTATTTCATCGGCTTTCTTCATTGCCTCATAAGATAAAAGTATCTGACGGGCGCCGGCCAAGGAACTATTGCCCACAAAAATAAACCTCGAGCGCTCTAAATCCGGCAGTAAACCTATGGTGACAGCATTATCCACGTCAATATAGGTACCGAACCCTCCGGCAATAAAAATCTTCTTTATTCGGGAAAAATCCAGGTCCATATGCCTGACTAAGGCCGCTACGGCAGAATAAATCGCTGCCTTTGCCCGCTTAAGGTTTTCAATGTCTGTTTCGGTAATGACAATATCAGCGCCTGTGTCGGTTTCTCTTTTAAAGGCAATGATGAATTCGCTGCCTTCCTGCCCTTCGCGGATACGTTCATGCTTTATCTTCTTTATCTTGCCGTTTTTATCCAGGAGGCCTGCGCGTAACATCTGGGCGAGGATATCAATGTATCCTGAGCCGCAGATACCGCGCGGCTTTGTCTCTGCAATACAATTATAGGTAACTGTAAAATCCTTGGGTGTAACCTTTACTTTTTGGATTGCGCCGCGGCTGGAACGCATACCGCAGCTTACCCCTGAACCCTCAAAAGCAGGCCCGGCAGAGGCAGAGGCAGAAATCAGGAAATCGCGGCTGCCTAAAACTATCTCTCCGTTTGTGCCGACATCAATTAATAAGCTTAAATCCTCCGTGCTATCCAGGCCACAGGACAAGACTCCGGCGGTAACGTCTCCGCCGGCGTAACTGGCCACACCCGGCACACAAGACAGGAGCCCGCGCGGATTTATTTTAATGCCTGCCTCGGCAGCGCGGATAGTCGGGACAAAATTAGCCGTGGAGACATACGGCTCCCTCCTGATATAGGTAGGGTCAACGCGTAAAAGCAGGTGTATCATCGTTGTATTACCGGCGCAGAGTATGCAATTTACATCGTTTAAATCTATATTATGCTCCTGAGTGAGCTCATGAATCATCTGGTTCATTTCATCCACCACGGCATGATGCAATTTCTCCAGGCCATCCTCTTCCTGCGCGTAAATAATGCGGGTGATGATATCGCTGCCGAAACTTGCCTGCTTATTATAGCTGGCTTTTGTGCCCAGGACTTTCTTAGTGTTTAAATCCACTAACTGGCCTGAGATAGTGGTTGTGCCGATATCAAAAGAGAACCCGAAATTTTTACTTGAGGTATCACCCGGCTCAATCAGGACAATCTCGGCGGTGCCGTTTCTGTCGCCTAAGGTCACCGTAACTTTCCAATCCGCAGAGCGCAATAATTCTCCCAGCCGCCTGATATTACTTAAGCCGGTTTGCATTACCGGTATCTTTTGAATACGGTTTATCTGGCGATAAAGCCTCTCTAAATCGCTGATTTTATCTTCCAGATCCGGCGGCGGTAATTCCAAATATAATTTTGTGGCTAAGGGCGAATGCGTAAAGATTTCTTCACCCAGCACAGAAGCTACGGATTCTATCTCTTCGGATTCTGAATAAAGCCCCTTTAACCTTAAGCTGATTTCTTCGGGGCTTAATTTATCCAAATCCATCCTTGACTCTGCGGGGATCTCTACTCCCAGATCGCTCTGTATAGTAGTAAGGCAGGCCAGATAAACCCCCTGCCTTTTCTCTTCATGGCTTATCCTGCCGCTGGGCTGGGTAATGACCTGGCCTTGTTTTAAAATGACCTTGCACCTGCCGCATACGCCATCGCCCCCGCAGCTGGAATTAAGATAGGCCCCGGCAGAAATAGCCGCAGAAAGGATAGTCGTATCCTTGGCCACCTCTACGCTCTTATTTTCCGGATAAAATGTAACCTTGAATTTTTCCATCTCCCCTGTCAGGGACGGTTCTTAACTACGGTTAAAAGTGTCCCTCTTGGGGACAGTTCTGTGCTCGTTTGAGAACCGTCCCTAAAGATTTTTTAAGAATGATGGTATGCCGGCGGCTTCTTTCGGCCCCACTACTACCTGCCAGCCGGATTTCTCTTCCAGATCTCCGCTCATTACTGCCACGTAACCGGGGATAACCAGCCTGTTGTGCGCTACCGCGTCTTTCACGGAAAACTTATTTAACGTGTCCGCGACTTTTTCCGGCGTAAATTTCTCCGCTGCCCAGGCAGTCAATACTGACATACCTTCAGTATCCACGCTTAAGATATAAGAAGGCACCTTGCTTGCCTCCACTTCGCCCAGCACCGTATAATAGGTAAGCGAGAAATTAGTAGTTACCAATACCGGTGATTTTTTATCAGCCGCGCCCACAGGATAAAGTTTAGGCTCAATCTGGAGGGGCTTCTGGGGGTCAGTATAAATATTTTGCCTTAAGGTTAAAAGCGATAAAATCTGCCAGGCCTCTATCCCCCGCATCAAGACAATACCGGCATATTTAGAAATATAGGTAGCTGCCTCTATCGCCTCTTCATAGGGGTCCTTAGAATCTATAATTGCCAAAACAGGATAACCTAAACTGCGGTTTGATTTTTTTAATGCCTGCCTTCTGATCTGGGTAAAATCCCAAATTTTATCTTTAGCCGGTTTTGCGCCGACATCCAGAATAAGTCCGCTTACTCCCTGGCTGCTCAATTCCTTAGTCAAGTTTGATAGCGTTTCTAAATCCCCGTCCGAAACCACAAGAGCCGCCTGATACTCTTTGGCTAATTTTGAAAACTCCGTAAGGTTATCTTTGGTCGCAGAACAGATTAACGGCCTTCTCTGTTTAGAAATTTCCAATGCCTCTTTCAGCGCCTCGGCGTCATTACTCATCAGCGTAAGCGCAAGCGGCGTATTATTTAAAACTATCTGTATTGCGGCAGCAAATTTATTTTTATCGCCCGCCTGCTTTACGGCGATAAGGTTGACATTCAACTCTTGGCCGATGCGTTCAAACTTCAGCTGATTAATTCTATGCAGTTTCTCCTTGATTTCTTTCTCCGATAGATTATCTTCAATAATAAAACCTATGCCGGTAGGGCGATGGAATTTTTCTTCGTGCCGAAAGAGCACGGTCTCGTTACCCGTCTCCAGCTTGTTTTCGCCTTCGCCGATACTCACCAGTTTTATAGGCGGCTGGCTTGAGGCCTCTAACGCCCTTTTGGACTCATCGCTTAAGTAAGGGCATTTATCGATGCTGACTGCCTTTTTGGCCAGCTGCATGGCAAAGGCCAGGCAGGTGACAAATCCGCACTCGCGGCAATTTGTTTTAGGCAACAATTTATAGATGTCTAATCCGGAAAGCGCCATTGTTTTAGTCTCCAGTTGTTTCGCACCAGGTGCGAAATCTCTCTTGTACCGTCTGCGGATTCAATCTTGTACCTGGTACAATCTTAAAAATAGGACAGGTACAATCTTAAATTCACACCAGGTGCCCGATTGGGTTTGCACCAGGTGCTAAGTAATTCTCCAGCTATAAGCTTTAAGTTATAAGCTTTAAGTTAAAAAGTTTAGAATAGCCTATTTTATATAATTCTTTTGCTAATAATTCTGAATCTTTATGAGTCTTTGCTTCATTTAATTTCTTAATAAGCTGATTATTAAATGTTAGTGTAATTTTTTTTTGATTTATCTGATTTTGGAATTCAATCTTCATTTTAGAGCCATTTAATTTATTTATATTTCCCTTACCATAGGTTGCTCCTGTGGACAACTGTAAGCCATCTATAAGGCAAGATTTTGGCTTCTCATGCGCTTGCCAAATTCTAACATTCAAACCAAAATACTTTTTACATCTCAATTTTTTTAATGCTAATTCCCCTGCTAAAATTCCCAATACTAAATATGGACCCAGGTGCCCGTGAAACTTTACTGCCTCTTTTAATGTTACCCTATTTTTGTCCATAGCTTACAGCTTACGGCTTACAGCTTATTTATTAATCAGGCCGGCGAAATACCCGGCTCCGAAACCATTGTCAATGTTGACCACTGATACGCCCGCAGAGCAACTATTCAACATAGTTAATAATGCCGACAGCCCGCCGAAATTCGCGCCATAGCCGCAGCTGGTGGGCACGGCAATTACCGGAGAGCTTACCAGGCCGCTGACTAAACTTGCCAATGCCCCCTCCATACCCGCGACTACGATAATCACCTTTGCCTTTCTTAAAACGCCCATATTGCCCATAATGCGGTGTACGCCGGCTACACCCACGTCATAGAGCTTGACCACGCGGTTACCCATTGCCTCTAAAGTAACCACTGCCTCTTCAGCCACGGGTATATCCGAGGTGCCCGCGGAGACTACCGCCACTAAACCTTTTTTAGGCGCCTTCTGCTTCTTTAACAGATAACCTATTTTGGCCAAGGCATTATATTTTAACCCCGGGAGCGATTTCTTAAGATAACTAAAAATCCCCTTCTCTAACCTGGTCAAGAGCAGGTCCTGTTTGCCTTTGATTAATTCCCGGGCAATCTTTTTAAGCTGCTCTTTTGTCTTACCCGGGCAATAGATTACTTCCGAATAGCCCCTGCGCGTTTTCCTCTCCATATCCAGATGCGCAAACCTAAGGCTACAAGCTTCATTTTTATAACGCATATATTGGGGGCCTACCACCGGAATATAATAATGAGAATCAACAGTATAACCAGAATAGATAATATATAGAAATCATAAAAATACAATAAATCGCCCAACCTATCTCTAAACGGATATTTATGCGGGGTATTAATTTTATCGGGGAACTGCCTTTTCAGGGATTTCTTAAACTCATCTATATGCTCGCGCTTAAACCTTAAATATACGCCGCCGACCTTATAAGCAATGAGCTTGCCGTTTTCTACCAGGTCCATAACCTCTCTTTCGGAAACGCCTAAAATCAGAGAGGCATCCCTTATGGTTAAAAGTTTTATTTCTGCCATGAATTAGTTATTGGTCGTTGGTTATTAGTCGTTAGTTATTTGCCGACTTTGCCTGCGGCTACCCAGGAATCAATGGTCTTTCTTTCAAACCTCCACTTATCCCCTTCTTTCAACCCCGGTATCTTGCCGGAATTGGCCCATTCCATGACTGAATTTAAATCCACTTCCAGGTAATGCGCTAATTCGTCGGCGCTCATAAAATCACGGAGCATGGAACACCTGCCTTCCAGTATCGCGCCTTCGGCCACATTCAGTTTTGCCGGATATATCTCTCCCTCGACAACCGCTGAAGGCAAAAGCGTCAGCCGCTCCTTGGCCACTATTTTTCCTCTGACCTTGCCGTCAATAATAATATTATCGCCCATAATATCCGCAGCCACCACGGCAGTAGCGGCGATAGTGAGGTTGCCTCTTGTTTCCAAAATCCCTTCGAATTTACCGTTGATGCGAAGGTTTACGGGGTCTTTAAAAACCAGGTTGCCCTGCATAGCTACATCCACATCCAGGACCTTTTCTTCTAATTTCTTTTTAAAAGCCATGGTTTGCCACCCCCTTTCTCCCTATTGTACATGTTCTTCTTTACCAAACATCATATCTTCTATATGCCTTAAAAAGAAAAGCGTCATCAATGCCAGCAGGGTAGTGACAACAGCTGCGCTGTATAAACCGCAGCCCGTGCTCAAACCAATACCCGCAACTACCCAAAGGCTGGCTGCCGTAGTCAGTCCCTTCACCCCGGCCCTGTCCCTGATAATAGTCCCGGCACCCAGAAAACCTATACCGGTGATTACTCCTGCGGCAATACGCGCCGGATCAACCGGGGCCTCATTTTTATATATAGCAAAAATGTATATTGATGTCAACATGATAAGGCAGGAACCCAGGCTCACCAGGATGTGCGTGCGTAACCCTGCGTTGCGGCGGTGCATCTGGCGTTCCAACCCGATAAAACCGCCCAATATGACCGATAAAACTAAACGTATAACCACCTGCATGTTACTTACCATCCTCCTACCTCCCTGCCTGCTTAGTAGACAGGCTTTAATGCGACAGGTTCAACTCTAAACCTGCCCTGTGCCCTTTCTTGAACAACTGGTATCCTAAGCCAGCGACCATTGCGGCATTATCCAGACAAAATTCTTTAGGAGGAAAATAAATCTCCAGGTTCCCTTTCTCTGCCTCCCGATAAAAACTCTGCCTTAACCTGTTATTTGCCGCTACGCCGCCGCCGATTACAAGCCGGTTTATCTTTTTTAACTTACAGGCTAAAAAAGATTTTCTAATTAACGCATCGATTACTGCTTCCTGAAAGGATGCGGCTATATCTTCTGTTTGCCTATTCTGTAACCGGCGAACCGGCCAACCGGCCAACCGGCGAACATAATACAACACTGCCGTCTTTATGCCGCTAAAACTAAAATCCAGGGGTTTTTCGGTATTAGAGCAGCTGAATTTTATTTTCTGCGGATTGCCTGACCTGGCTATGCGTTCAATCACCGGCCCTCCGGGATAACCCAGGCTTAAAATCTTGGCCACCTTATCAAATGCCTCGCCGCAGGCATCATCAGAGGTAGCGCCTAAAGTTTTTATTTTATCGAAATCCTGCACGTAGAATAAACTCGTATGCCCTCCGGAAATAACTAAAGCTACAAAAGGCAATTTCGGCCCCGAATGATTTAAAAAACTGGCATAGATGTGGGCATAGAGGTGGTTAATTCCTAATAAAGGTATGCCGGAACTTAAATTAACGGCTTTAGCAAAAGATAAACCTACCAGCAGAGAACCTGTAAGGCCCGGCCCGGATGTTACGCTCAATAGATTTATTTTCCTTAATCCCAACCCTGCTTTTTTCAGGGCAGAATCCGTAACCTCGCTAATAGTTTCCAATTGTTGACGGAAAGCTACCTCCGGGATAATCCCCCCGTATTTCTTGTGTTCATTAAGGCTTGAGCTCACTACGTTAGAAAGGACCTCCTCACCGTCTTTTACTATGGAGGCAGCGGTCTCATCGCAGGAAGTTTCTATGCCTAAAACATACATTATTTTATTAACTCCGAAAGGAAAACGAACTTATACCCTTGTTTTTCTAATTCCGGCATTACTTCCTTTAAAACCTCCAGTGTAACCTGCCGGTCATGCCCGATACCTATGGCCTCACCGTAAGCCTTTGCCCTTGCCTTTAATTTATAAATCTGCTGTTTTATGTATCCGGGTTCTTCCTTATTATCTAAAAACACATCTCTCCTGGCAAAACCAATGCGCATCTTACGGGCCAAAGGAAAGCAGACGGTCTTAGGGGATACAAAACTATCCAGAAAAAAAAGGTTTCTTTTCTTTAATTCTTCAAAGACGATAGTCATTGTCCTTGAATCCTCGGTAGCCTTAGAACCCATGTGGTTAGAAACGCCCTTAGCATAATATATATCGTCTAAATCCCGGTTGATGATTCCCCTTATAGCCGGCCCATCCATAGTGGTCAGGATAGTATCTTTTTCCAGCCTTATTTTTTCGCGCGGCTCCATCGGCAGATGCAGGATTACTTCTATGCCGCGCTTATTCAGCATTGCGGCAATGGTCCGGGAATAAGCTAAATCCGGCAGTATAGACATAGTCAGGGGATACTTTATCTGGTCTAAAATATAGAGGTTATTTAAATTATACCCCCAGTCGTCGATGACGATGGCTATCTTTCCCTCAACCCTAAGGGGCTTCTTGGCTATTTTTCTGGGCCGGCCGAGCCATAGATAAATAACCAACGCGGTTTCTATTATTACTACGGCCGCTAAAATTAAAACTGCTATTTTATACCCTTGCCATTTTTTCATAACATTGAAACATTACAACATTAAAACATTCAAACATTATTTAACCCCTTTATATATCTTGATTGCCTTTAAAATATCCACTGCCCGCATCAACTGGTTATCGGATTTATAATCTAAGGGTTTATTTTCCTTGTTTACATTTGCCTTTTCGTCCTTATCTAATTTTTCAAATATGTCCTGTGCCTTCTGCGTAATCTCTATCTTGCCTTCTTCCACGACTACATCCGGGATCACGCCTTTTCCGTGGATCTCCTTACCCAAAGGCGTAAAATATTTGCTCGTGGTCAAACGGATGGCCGAACCGTCGCTTAAAGGGATAACCGTCTGCACCGAACCCTTGCCGAATGACTTTACGCCTACGACGATGGCGCGTTTATAATCCTGCAGGCACCCGGCGACTATCTCGCTGCCGGAAGCCGAGCCCTCATTGATTAAAACCACCATGGGCAGGTTAACCAGAGGCTGCCCCGCAGAAGAAATAAATTCTAAATTCTGGGAGCTAAGCCTGCCCTTGGTATAAACCACCATCTTCCCTTTTTCTATAAATCTTTCCGCTACCCTTACTGCCACATCCAATAATCCTCCGGGGTTATTGCGTAAATCCAGGATGATGGCGCTCATTCCTGCCCTGGATAAATTCTGTAATGCTGCGTTGATATCCTGGGGCGTGTTCTCCCTGAATTCAATCAGGCGGATATAACCGATACCGTCTTCTAATATCCGCGCTTCTTTGACGTCCTTAACCTTGATGATATCACGCACAATCTTGAATTCTAAAAGCTTGTTTTCGGATTCCCTTAAGACCGTGATATTTACTGCCTCACCCGGCCTACCCCGCATTTTTTTTACGGCATCAGTAAGGCTCATATCCCGCGTTAATTCATTATTTATTTTTACGATCCGGTCATTGGCTTTGATGCCTGCCTTCCAGGCCGGGGTATCTTCTATGGGTGTAACCACAGTCAAAAGGCTGTCCTTAATGGTAATCTCAATCCCCAGTCCGCCGAATTTTCCTTCTGTATCAACTTTGAGTTCATTGTAGGTATCGGGATCCATAAACTGGCTGTGCGGGTCTAAAGATGAAAGCATGCCTTTGAGCGCACCGTAAATCAAATCTTTGGGTTTTGTCTCATCTACATAATCCGTCTCTATAATGGCTAAGGTGTCTGAGAAAAGTTGTACCTCGCGGAAGAGTTCATTCTTTTTATTTTTATCTATGGCTGAAATCGCCAATGAAGTAGAAACAGAAACTACTAATACTATGGCGAAAACGAAAATAAGTTTTTTACGCATGATCAAGCCTCCCCTTTAATATCTCCTGGACCACCTGCGGGTTTGCCCTGCTCTTGGTCTTACGCATGACCTGGCCGACCAAAAACATCAGGGCATTACTTTTACCCTGTTTATAATCATTCACGGATTTGGCATTTTCCTTAATCGCCTCTTCTACCGCGTCATTCAAGCCGGCGGAGTCGGAAATCTGCACCAGGTTCTTTTCCTGGATTATGGCTGCCGGCGATTTCTTCGTTTCAACCATTTCTGTCAAAACCGATTTTGCCGTGAGGTTTGAAATCTGACCGTTCTCTAAAAAATTAACCAATTCCGTTAAATATTCCGGGCTCACCTTTAAATCTACCAGGGCGCAATTGCGGGTGTTCGCCTCTCTAAGTAAAGGCCCAATCAGCCAGTTGGCTATGGGTTTCTTATCTTTACCTGGATACTTTTTAAAGCACTCTTCGGCATAATCCGCGCCCTGCCGGGAGGCGACTAAAATCCCGGCGTCATATTCCGATAACCCGTAATCTTTTATAAAACGCAGCAGTTTTTCCTGCGGTAACTCGGGTATTGACTCTCTTAGTTCTTCGATTTTCTCCTGCGTAATCACAAAGGTGGTGAGGTCCGGCTCAGGAAAATAACGGTAATCCTGCGCCTCTTCTTTTGCGCGCATAGAAGATGTCTTTAATTCCTTAGCATCCCAGAGCCGCGTCTCCTGGATAATGGCCCTGCCTTTATTTAATAATCCTATCTGGCGCTCTATCTCAAAACCCAGGGCTTCTTTTACGCCTTTAAAGGAATTCATATTCTTTACTTCTGTTTTTACGCCCAGCTCCTTGGCGCCTTTTTTTCTTATAGAGACATTGGCATCACAGCGTAAGGACCCTTTCTCCATATCGCAATCAGAAACCCCCAGATACTCAATGATACTTTTTAGTTTGGTCAGGTATGCATAGGCCTCATCAGGAGAATTTATATCCGGCTCAGTGACTATTTCTAAAAGGGGCATGCCGGAACGGTTAAAATCTACGAGGCTCTCCTCTTGCTGGTGGATAAGCTTCCCCGCATCCTCTTCTAAATGCGCTCGGCGGATCTTGATATGTTTAGTTTTGCCTTCCAAATCTATATCCAGGAACCCGTCTTTGGCAATAGGCAAATCGTATTGAGAAATCTGATAATTCTTAGGCAAATCCGGATAAAAATAATTCTTCCGGTCAAACTTTGTATATTCCTGCACCCGGCAGTTCAAGGCCAGGGCGACTTTGATAGCGTAATCAAAAGCTACTTTATTTAAGACAGGAAGAGACCCCGGAAACCCTAAGCACACCGGACAAGTCTGGGAATTCGGCTCCTGGCCGAATTCGGTAGAACAACCGCAGAATGCCTTAGTCTGCGTTTTTAAATGCACATGAACTTCTAAACCAATTATTGTTTCATACATGTCTTGTTGTTTTAATGTTAGAATGTTTTAATGTTAGAATGTTATCTATAACATTTAAACTTTTTAACTTTCGAACATTTAAACAAAATTAAATTTTAGGTTTCATTCTATGCCAGGGCGTATTCTGCTCATAGGCATAAGCTACCCTAAAGAGCATTTCTTCGTTAAAAGGCTTAGCTAGAATCTGCAAGCCCACCGGTAATCCCTTTTTAGTAAATCCACAAGGGACAGATATCGCGGGGATACCTGCCAGGTTTGCGGAAATAGTATAGATATCCGAAAGATACATTTTTAAAGGGTCCTCTATCTTTTCCCCGATTTTAAATGCCGGCGTAGGAGAAGTAGGCGTAACAATACAATCAAAATCCTGAAACACCGCATCAAAATCCTGCTTTATCAGGGTCCGCACCTTCAATGCCCCGAGATAATAAGCGTCGTAATAACCGTGGGATAAAACAAAGGTCCCTAAAATAACCCTTCTCTTCGCCTCTTCGCCAAAACCTTCGCCGCGTGTCTTCTTATACATATTGATCAATTGGTCGTTGGTCGTTGGTCGTTGGTCGTTGGTCCTAAAACCATACTGCACGCCGTCAAACCTGGCCAAGTTAGAGCTGGCTTCTGCGGTAGCAATAATATAATAAACCGGCACGGCGTAATCAGCGTTCGGCAGAGAAACCGGTTTATAACTGGCGCCTAAATCTTTCAATTTATCTATGGCTTCTTCTACTATTACCCTGACTTCTTTATCCATACCCTCGATAAAATACTCTTTAGGTATGCCTACCTTAATGCCTTTAATATCATTAACCAATGCCCTGGCATAATCCGGCGTTTCAATATTTACGGAAGTAGAATCGTTCGGATCATAGCCCGAAATAATATTCATCGCCAGGGCGCAGTCCCGCACATCTTTAGCGAGGGGCCCGATCTGGTCTAAACTCGAGGCAAAGGCAATTAAACCATAACGGGAGACCCTTCCGTACGTAGGCTTAAGCCCGACTACGCCGCAAAATGCCGCAGGCTGGCGGATGGAACCGCCGGTATCCGAGCCTAAGGCAAAAATAGCTTCATCTGCAGCTACGCTGGCAGCAGAACCTCCGGAAGAGCCGCCGGGGACACACTCTAAATTCCAGGGATTATGCGTGGGCCCAAAACAGGAGTTCTCCGTAGATGAGCCGAAGGCAAACTCATCCATATTGGTCTTAAGGCTAAAAATTGAAGCGCCTGCTTCTTTTAATTTACGGATTACCGTAGCGTCATAAGGCGGCTTAAAACCTTCCAGAATTTTAGAGCAGCATTCGGTATGATAACCTTCGGTGCAGATGTTGTCTTTTATCGAAACGGGAATACCTTTTAAAGGAAGCTGTAAGCTGTAAGCTGTAAGCTGTAAGTTTAAGGAATTAGAATCCGAAAGTCTCACATAGGCTTTAACTTTAGAATCTACTTCTTTCGTCCTTTTTCTTAAAGAATCAAGTATCTCCTGGGGCGTAATTTCTTTCTTATTTTGCTTCTCGATTAATTCATGCGCAGATAACGTATTAATTTCCATTTTTTTACCGCTTATAGCTTAAAACTTAAAGCTTGAATTATTCAATTACCTTCGGCACACCGAAGAAATTGCCCTCTTTTCGGGGAGCATTTTCAAGGGCCTTGCCGCTGGATAAAGATTTACGCGCGGCATCCTCCCTAAAGACATTCTTAAGGGGTAAGATGTGGCTGGTCGGTTGGACCTCTTTTACATCCGCTTCCTTAAGTTTATCGATAAACTTAAGGATATCCCGAAGCTGATGGGATAGTTTTTCTAACTCCTTTGGTTTTAGGTCGATACGCGCCAAATGCGCCACATATTTTACCGTATCTTTAGTTATTCCCATGATTAATTCTCCTCAATTAGCTTTTAATCATAACACTCTTTATCCCAAAAGTCAAACACAATCCCCCCGTACTCATCTTGTGTAAATTCCCATGAGGCAGCGGGTCCTGCCGCGGGGGCGCCTCTCGTCAAATTTTCCTCGAGGCATCCCCCGCGTCACCCGCTGAACATCATAAATAAAATTACTCTCCCTTTTCGATTCGATATTGTCGATACTATGGTCTAGTGGTGGCAAGGCTGTTTTCGAACAGCATGTAGTTTATGCGAGCGGCCAGGGTTCACCGGCTAATACGAAGTCAGTGAGAGCGAGCAAAAACTTCAAGCGAGAAATTCCTCGGTGGGGAATTTCGAGCGGTGCTGTGAGAAAATAGCCTTGACAGGACCCACTACCTTGGAAAAGAAAATAAAATTCTGTGGACAAATGCAGGAAAATATGTAGAATATCTTAGATAATATAAAAGGAGTATCTATGGCTAGCTGTTTCCGGAACAAACAACCGAAGTATTACCTCAACCCCAAAGGCAAGGAATTCGTTATTGAGAATTATAACTTTGCCAAACCCTTTGCCAACTTCTTCCCCGGCATTGCCGGTAAATACGGCATACCCATGTGGGTCTTCTATGTCAACCGCGGGCAAGGGATAGCCAGTTTCGGCACTAAGGACAAGGACCATGCGATATTAGAATTCTTCCCGGCGAATAAGGCCTGGCAGTTAGTGCCTCTGCAGGGATTCCGTACCTTCATAAAAATATACACGGGTAAAAAATTTACACTCTACGAACCCTTCCATAACGGTTTTACTAATTCAGGTTTCTCCCTCACTAACCGCATGCGCATCACCTCTTCTGGCTTAACCCTGGAGGAAGAAAACTTATCTCTGGGCCTTAAGGTCACAGTAGAATATTTCACCATCCCTCAAGATTCTTATGCCGCCCTAAGCAGAACAGTCACTGTCAAAAACACAAAATCAAAACTTAAGGATATCCAGCTTATAGACGGCCTGCCGCAAATCATTCCTTACGGCGTAAGTAATCTATTTTTGAAGAAACTAAGCCGCACTATTGAAGCCTGGATGAATATAGAAAACCTGGATAAGGGCGTGCCCTTCTATAAACTTGACATTGACCCTGCTGACAGGCCGGAAGTAATCCATATAGAAGAAGGCAATTTTTATCTGGCGTTTCATTATGAAGGAAACAGGCCAAAAATCATCAAACCCATAGTTGATCCGCAATCCGTATTCGGGCCGGTCACCGACTTCTCCTGTCCCCGCGAATTTCTCACCCGTAAGAATTTCACTCTCCCGCGCAATAACCTCACTAAAAATAAAACCCCCTGCGCCATGAGCCTCTTGAATTTCAAGCTCGGAAAAAACAGCGAAAAAAAGTTTTACTCCCTCATCGGTTATATGCGTAGCAGAGAGATATTGAATTCCTCGGTCCCGCGGATCATCAAACCGGAGTACCTCTTGGCTAAAAAAGAAGAAAACAGAAAGATTATCGAGGATTTAGAATCTGAGATTACTACCCTAAGCAGCTGTGATGAATTCAACCTTTATGCCCGGCAGACCTATCTGGATAATATCATGCGCGGCGGCTATCCCGTCATCTTTGAGTCCGGCGCCTCGGAATCCGTATTCTATCTCTATGGCCGTAAACACGGCGACTTAGAAAGGGATTACAATAAATTCCACATCCAGGCGGCATATTTTTCCCAAGGTAACGGCAATTACCGCGATATAAACCAAAACCGCAGGTGCGATACCTGGTTTAACCCCGAGATTAAAGATGAGAATGTAATTAACTTCTTTAACCTTATCCAGGCCGACGGCTTCAATCCGCTGGTAGTCAAAGGGATAAGCTTTACGCTTAAGGACAGGGAAAAACTCAAAACAGTATTAAACGCTTTTATGGCAACCGAAGATATCCCTGGCCTTATTTCCTTTTTAAGCAAACCTTTCACTCCGGGAGATGTTATCCTTTTTATTAAAGAAAACAAAATTAAACTTCTGCCGAAGGCAGATCCGCCTCTGGCGAAGGCAGACCAGCCTGTGGCTGATGCGGCGGAAAAGCCATCGTACGATGAATTCCTGAACGTGCTGCTTTCGCATTCCCTGAAGAACCAGGAGGCTGAGCACGGCGAAGGTTTCTGGACAGACCACTGGACTTATAACCTGGACCTCTTGGAAAATTATCTGGCTGTTTATCCGGAAAAATTAAAAGAAATAATCTTTGAGAAAAAGGCCTTTACCTTTTACGATAACACCGAAACGGTTAAGCCGCGACAGGAAAAGTACCTGCTTAAAGACGGCAAAATAAGGCAATTGCATTCGGTTTCACCCTGTAATGCCAAAAGAGAGATGATTAAAAAACGCCCATTGCAGCAACATCTGGTGAGGACACAATACGGCCAAGGTTCAATCTATCAAACGACTCTCATCAATAAACTTTTTTGCCTATTGGTTAATAAACTGGCATCTCTTGACCCTTTTGGCTGCGGCATCGAGATGGAAGCGAATAAACCTAACTGGTTTGACGCGCTCAATGGCCTGCCCGGATTATTCGGCTCTTCATTAAATGAGACCCTGGAATTAAAAAGGCTGGTCATCCTGATAAAAGAGGCGATAGAAAAATGCGCCATAGAAAAAATCTACGTCACCGAAGAAATATACGCCTTTTTGATTAACCTGGGGAAATTAATTCAGGAAAATACCAGCGTTGATTCTGACGAAAAAAATTACAAATACTGGGATAAGAGTTATGCCTTGAAAGAAGATTACCGCCAGAAAACGCGCATGGGTTTCAGCGGAGGCGAAGTAGAAGCTGCCGTTGAACAGCTGATTACTATCTTAAATAATGCATTAAAAAAAATAGGCTCGGGAATCGAAAAGGCATATGATAAGAAAAAGAATATTTATTACGCTTATTTCATAAACGAGCCTAAGGAATGGATACCGCAGGGCGCATCCTTTGCGAAGCCGACAAGATTTGCGCAGATAAAACTGCCCTTCTTCCTGGAAGCGCAGGTGCATGCCTTAAAATTAACCGATAACGTAAACAAAGCGCGGGTATTGTATAGGGCCATCAAGAAGAGCAGCCTTTACGATAAAAAACTGAAGATGTATAAGTCCACAGTTTCTTTAAAAAGCATGCCCGAGGAGATCGGCAGGTGCCGCGTATTTACTCCGGGGTGGCTGGAGCATGAGTCAATATGGCTGCATATGGAATATAAATATATGCTGGAGATTTTAAAGAGCGGGCTCTATGAAGAATTTTATGCGGATTTTAAGAACGTGCTTATCCCCTTCCAGAGGCCCGAAAGGTATGGCCGCAGCATCCTGGAGAATTCCTCGTTTTTGGTCAGCAGCGCCTTCCCGGATAAAAACCTGCATGGGAACGGTTTTGTCGCACGGCTCTCCGGTTCTACGGCAGAATTTTTACAGCTCTGGCTGGTGATGAACACGGGTCTAGAACCCTTTATCCTGAATGACAAGGGCGAACTCAATCTACAGTTTAAGCCAATATTGGCGTGTTGGCTCTTTAACGCAAAAAATAAGAGTTATGCTTTTAATTTCTTAAGTAAGGTCAGGGTTATCTATCATAACCCTAAAAGAAAAAATACCTTCGGTAAAGATGCGGCGCAAATACAAAGGATTATCTTTAACGATAAAGATGGCAATTCCGTTGAAATTCCCCAAGGTACTATTCCCTCACCCTATGCCCAACAAGTAAGGGCCGGACAAATAAAACAAATCGATATATACCTTCAATGAGCACATAACTTACGAACACGATAGTGTGAGTAAGTTATTGTGCGAATTGAACCCTTGACATTTTTATATTTTATTTCTCTTGAAAATGTCAAGGGTAAGTTCGTGCAGACAATTTACGTCATTGTCGTTTCCGTAAATTGTGCACTCACTTAGAATTTCCTGCGGTAATATAAGCGGACGATATGCTGGGTATCTATTGTCCTAAGGCTTCCGCCATAAGGATCCCAGCCTATATCAAGCACTCCGCCCATATAGGGGTCGCGGCTGGCCTCGCCGTATTGGAAGGTAAAATCTTCACTGTCGGATTTACGGTAGATCAATTCAGTAAAGAAATTATGGTGGCCGAATACTTTGGTAATACCCTTAGTCAGTTTATCCAAATCCTGCCAGCGGGAATAGCTGTACTTAAAAAAGAGGCTTAACTTCTCGGTCGGCAGATACCCGATCTGAAAACCCATGTGGTTCATATTATCATCAACCTGGCCGGCTTTTTCATAAGGGTTACGCGTATAATCCAGATAAATCTCTATTTTTTCTGCAGGGTTAAACCTTAAGCCGGTTTTAAATATATTATAATAGGGATAAGGCGGCTTAGGAAAATAATTCTGGCTATAAAGGAATTGCCTGATATCTCGGTATTTATTATTATTCTCGTAATAGGTATAATTACGTGTAGTGTCATTTAATAATACCCCCCGAGGAAAATTATCATAACCCAGCGTAATATCATTGGTGTATTCCCATACGCCGTTTAAAGCGAGCCAATCAAAAAACTTATATTCCGCGCCTAAAGAACCGGTTGCTATTGAAGGATCTTTATTGCCTTCTATCTGGTCGTTATCAACATAGCGCCTTGAGCGCGGGTCAAAAATAAAGGGGTCAGTCCCTGCCTTTGTCTTCGGCAGGCGATGGTATATCCCCAGGAGTTTAGTGGTCAACCGCTCGTTCATATTCCAGGCGAATTCTTCGCGGCTTACGTTTTCTATGAATTTACCGTTAGTCCCGTGGACATTGCGCACATCAAAAAGGTTATCTATGGTTTTATCCCATAGCGAAGATTCTACGCGTAGCGACAATACGTTGCGGCCGATATCAATGCCGTTTCCTATCCTGAAAGATTTGATATCGTCCCAGCTTAATAACTGGCCTTCACCCTGATAATAATATTTAAAAGGCGTGCGAAAATGCAGATGCCTGGACCAGAACTCATCGTCGCGCGTTTCTACATAAGAAGAAAGGGGCTGATCAAAAGACTCATCCATACGGGAAGCGGTAAACTTGAATTTGTTAAATGAAGTATCGTATTCTCCGGGCTTTAAGCTGTCATAGTTATAATTTGCTTCGGAAACAGTCTGAAAAGGAAACCTTCCGAAAACAGAAACATTATAGGCATTGCCGCGCCCTTTGGTCTCATAATCAGAATTAGTCAGGTCATATTCTGACTGCGAATACGCGATTTCCGCGGTAGCCCTTAGGCCGTCTATGATCTCATACCCTAAGTCTGTCCCTAATACGTAATTCTTGGCGTCAATTTTATCTCTATTTTCCGTATTATAGCCCATACGCGTGGTAGCAGTCAGGCCTAACATTAAATCCTGTGTTAAATTCTGTTTTATGCGGGTAGCGGAAAGAAAATTATCAACCTCTGCGTAATCCTGCCAGAGGTTCTTAGGAGTGGCAACGCTTGTAGCTATAGAGGTCTCTTCCAGAGGGTTGAATTCCAAAGAAAAGCCGCGTAGGGCAGTTAAACGCTGGCCTTCGCTGTCTCTGGTAGAAAAAGACAAACTATTATCCCAGTAACCCTTGGTAAAATCAGCGGGTATTGCGGCTAAATTGTATATTCCCTGTTGCCAACCATGTAACCACGGGCTATCCTCCCACCAGGTACGGTTATTGGATAATCGTAAAGGGTCATCAAAAGTCAAAGCCTGATTTTCATAGGCCATGGGATACACCACCAATTTTAAGCCATCCTGCTTATAATCAAACATAAGTTCGCGTACCGGCTGGAATTGACGGGAAATTTTTGTTTCCGGCAGAGTAAAAATATTATTATAAGCAGATTTTACGGAAACCGGGGTTGAGGTGTGGCCGTCTACTACTTTTATTTCCGGCAGGTTAAAAGAATCGCCGTTTTCATAGGTACTGATAGTTTGATTCAGGGTATAGCCTGTATTAGACCAATATTTTAATTCTACCTGCGCAACATCCCCTCCGGAACCCTTTAAATTCACCTTTTCGCTCTTTCCGGTAAAACTCCAGGGGTCAACGGTAATATTACTATGAAAACCCAGCCCTGTCTCGTTATCAGTATCCAGGTTGACCCTTAATCTATCGTAAATCCTTGGGTCATAACTATTTTCGCGCCTGTTTAAGGCATCGTTAGAAGTTGTACGCCAATTCTTTTCATTCAAATCCCAGTTCGCCCGTTTCCAATAAGTGTCCTTCGGAGCTATTCCTAACCGGGCCTGTGCTTCACCCGTTATCTTTACTCCCGCGATTTCCATCCCGGAAGCAGCTTTTTCTTTAGGCTCCTCTCTTTTATCAAAAACATTCAAAGCCTGATTTATGATTTCTTCCCTATTTGACCTTTGTTTGGGCTGTTTGTATTTTGGCGCGGCAGGAGGAACCTCTGTATGAACAGGAGCAATAACTTTTTTAGTTATCGGCCTGGTAGAAGGAACTCCTGTAACTGGCTGGATAGGCTTGTCCTTAAGAAAGATAACGGTGATATAATTTTTGGCCACCGCATTATTCGGGTCTACTATTAACGCCTTATTAAATTCCCGCAAGGCCTCGTCGTATCTGCCGTTACGATAAAAATTGACCCCTGTTTCGCACAAGTATTCTACTGTCCGCATAGCGCAAAAGGCAGGCGCGGTATTTACAAACAGGAATAATACGCAGAAGAAAGACACCCCTATGCTATTTTTTTTCACTAAGTTATGCATACCTTATTAATTATAAACCAAATACCATAAATTACAATATTAATTTATTAAAAAAATAGAAAAAGCCGGACTGACCCTTTTATCGTCAATCCGGCTTTCAAATTTACCGTGGCAGTTCCGATACCCCCTCCCTAGCTTATATTTCTTATCGGACAATGCCGGACCTAAAATTTACAAATAAGTATACCCTATTATTTAAGTTATGTCAAGGTTAAATCTTATCGGGAATTACTGGATGGAAGGTTTATTTGCCTGCGAGCGGGTCTCCTGGAACAACCAAACCCGGCCCAATTCCATAAGCTTTTCTTTCCCTAGCTGGATCCCTACGCGTTTTAGGCCGTTCTCGCCTAAATCTTTAGACCAAACGACCCTTCCCGTAAGATGAATGGGCCCATGATGATCAGGTAGATTAATCCATATATCTAAAGGTGTCTTGACCGCAATATTTTCTTTAGTTATAAAACCTATGCCAGTGGCACTGATATCTACCGCTTCTGCCTCTTTTGCCGTATCGCTGCCGGACTTGAGGAATTTTAAGGGAATTTTTATCTTGATCCTGGCGAATACCCTGCGCTCCTGCATATCTTACGCCCTTTCTTTTAAGCGTATTTATGGCTTATATTTCACTGACCCCTTGAGGCACAGGAACAAGGCTTATCCTTAAAGAATGCATAAAGAGAATAAGAAATAACCTCCCGTTATTTACGGCGCATAAACTCCCTTTTACACGGCAAAAAAACTTCTCTTCTTGTTCTTTACTGTCCCGTTTTCTTAAAACATACATATAAGGTGAAGGCTTAGCGACTTGTTTATCCTTAATCTCTCTGACAATACAGACAAAATGGCGGTGGATAATGTTGCGCACGCCATCCTTATCTACTACCTCTGAACTGGCCAGGATCCTTCTTTGTTTCTGCGGCGAAGTGATATTCCTGAAAACCAAGTCGCGCATTATCTACCTCCTAAAATACCTGATTTTATCCAATAATAAGAAGCCGGGCTGCCTATAAAGTTTTTTATTCCTCCTATTTCTTTCGGCAACCCGGCTATCCCCTTTGCCTTCCTTTCGTGCCTGCCTATCGGCAGGCAGGGCTGGTGGGGATCCTATGGGCTTTGCCCTCCTATATTTCTATAAGAGAGCCCTTATCGGGAAAAGGCCGTTATTAATACTTTGATAAATTTTTCAGAAAGAGCTCAAAAAAATAAATTTCACCTCTATACTACGTAAAGTATAACACTCTAACTTACTTGTTTTCAAGGCTATAAAAGGATTTTAGGAAAGCGTTTTCTTGGTAACTTTTAAGCGGATTTTCGAAAACTCAGGCGGGGTTCTTTACCCTGGAATAATCTTTTGAGGTTATTTTTATGCCGCAGGAGAATGAATATACAAAGGAGGATACTGGCGGCAACCAGAATGGCGGATTCTTTGGGGCCAAATAAAAGCATATATACCGGCAGGCCGATAGCCGTAAAAATTGAGGATAGAGAAACTATCCTGGCCATAATAAATACTACGAGCCAGGTAAGGACCAATAAAACGAATATTAATTTTAAACCCGCTACTTTAAAGGCGAGGCCTAATAATACGCCCAGGGTCGTAGCCATACCCTTGCCGCCTTTAAATCTTAAAAAAACTGTCCAATTATGCCCACAGATACAACTCAATCCCAGAAGGATGCGTGTTGCCGTATCCGGAATGGCCCCTGCTTTTAGTAGAATGATGTTACCTAAAAAAACTACTGCCACGAATCCTTTCAGGACATCCAGGGCTAATACGGTTATCCCCGGGGCCTTGCCTAAAACCCTTAAGGCATTCGTGGCGCCGACATTGCCTGAACCAAACTGGCGGATATCTATACCCTTTAAGAGACGGCCGAATATATAAGCCGTAGGTATTGACCCGATAAGATAGCTAACGAGGATTCCGGGAATTATCCAAAGCATAGAGCGTCCTTGACCCCCTTCTTACGTAATCTACCCCTGAGATAATGGTAAAAAATACTGCCAACCACCACAGGATTACTGAAATGCGTAACTGTAAAAGCACTCCCATCACCGAGAGCATCTGGAAGGTAGTGGTAAGTTTACCCCATCTGGTCGGAGCGATATTCATATCCTGCCTGACGATATAAATTATCAAGGCCCCTAAAAGTATAATCAAGTCTCGGCTGATTACAATTAAAGTAACCCAGAGGGGAAAATGTAAAGGAAACCCGCTCATAAAGGTAAGGCAGATAAAAGCGCTCATCAAGAGCAATTTATCCCCCAGCGGGTCTAAGACCAGCCCTGCCTTGGAGTATTGCTTAGATTTTCTGGCAATATAGCCGTCAACCGCATCCGAAATAACCCCGAGGCCGAAAATAACCAAAGCTACGAACCTCAAATAGTTCCTCTCAGGAGAATAATAGATTAAGGTAGCGACAAAAAAAGGCACGGTTAAAATCCTGAAAGTAGAAACTTTATTGGCGAAATTCATATTTGTCTAACGTTAAACGAATAGTTTGTGTCAAAGTATCAAAGTTTTTTCTTTGACACATTGATACCTTGATACTTTGATACGCCTTATCACTTTATAATACGAATGCGTTGCGGCGGCCAATAGATGACTATGGCCTTACCTAATACATTTTTATACGGCACGAACCCCCAGTAGCGGCTATCCTGCGAAGAGGCGGAATTATCGCCCAGGACAAAAAAACTATCTGACGGGACTTTAATCTTCTGGCCTTCCTTGGCAAATTCTCCGCGGTTATAATAATATCTCTGGTTAAAAACAGGCTCAAGCAAGGGGGCTTCGTTGACATATATCGTGCCGCCTTTAATCTCTACTGTATCACCCGGCAGGCCGATTAACCTTTTGATAAAATCTTTTTTGGGGTTCTCGGGGTAAATAAAAACAATGACATCCCCCCTCAAGGGCTGCCTAAGGCCAGGCAGATTCCAGTTGCTAAGGGGCACCTTTGCGCCATAGATAAATTTATTTACTAAAATCAGGTCTCCCTCCAAAAGCGTAGGCCGCATAGAACCCGTGGGGATCTTGAAGGCCTGTATTACAAAGGTGCGGATAAACATTGCCAGGATAAAAGCCACAACAATTGACTCTACCCATTCCCGAATTACTGATTTTTTATTATGTTTAACTTTTAAATTTTTAAACATTTAAACTTTCAAATATTTTAACATTCAAACATTCAAACTATATTCTCAAGACTTCTAAGAAGGCTTCCTGCGGAATTTCTACTTTCCCAAACTGTTTCAGCCGTTTCTTGCCTTCCTTCTGCCCCTCCCAGAGTTTACGCTTACGCGTAATATCGCCGCCGTAGCATTTACTCGTCACATGCTTGCCCACGCTCCGCACTCTTTCGGAGGCAATAACCTGTGCGCCTATCTTTGCCTGTATCGCCACCTCGAATAATTGCCGCGGTATCAACTCCTTGAGCCTGGATACCAACGCATGCGCCTTATGCGCTGCCTTATCTTTATGTATCAGGCAAGAGAAGGCATCGCAGGTTACGCCGTTAAACATGATGTCCAATTTTACCATATTGGCCGGGAGATAACCTTTAAATTCATAATCCAGCGAACCATACCCTTTAGTAAGGGATTTCATCCGGTCATAAAAATCTACGATAATCTCAGAAAGCGGGATCTCAAAAACCAATTTCACTCTATCTACGCCCAGATATTCGCTGGATTTAAAAGTCCCCCTCCTGGCCTTAGTCATTTCGCATACCGGGTCAATGGTGTCTACGGGGATAATCATCAACAGGCTGACATAAGGCTCCTGAGATTCCTGTATATCCTGCGGGGCAGGAAATTTTGCCGGCGTATCTACGTCCAGAATCTCACCGTCTCTTTTTCTTACCCTATAGACGACATTGGGCACGGTCAATATCAGGTTTAAATCATATTCCCTTTCTAAACGCTCCTGCACTATCTCCATATGCAAAAGCCCCAGGAAACCGCAGCGAAAACCCGAACCAAAAGACTGGCTGTTTTCCGGCTCAAACACAAATGAGGCGTCAGAGAGTTTCAGTTTATCCATCGCGTCGCGTAAATTCGGAAAATCTCCCGGGTTGACAGGATATATACCGCAGAATACCAATGGTTTTAAGGTACGGTATCCGGGTAAGGCCTCCTGGCAAGGGTTCTTTGCGTCAGTCAAAGTATCTCCGATAATAATCTCACGGGGGTCGCGGATATTCGCGGTCAGATAACCTACTTCGCCGCAGGACAAGCCTTCTACGGCAAAATATTTTAAATTTTTAAATACCCCCAACTCCTCTATTTTATAGGTCTTGCCTGAATGCATCATTTTTAACTGCGTATGCGGATCGATTTTACCGTCCATAATCCTGACAAAGACCACTACGCCCTTGAATATATCAAAACGGCAGTCAAAGACGAGCGCCCTTAAAGGATGCGTGTCTTCTCCGGAAGGCGCAGGAACGGCTTCCACAATCCTCTCCAGTATTTCTCTAACACCGGTGCCTTCCTTGGCAGAAGCCAGGATTATTTCTTCTTCCTGAAAACCCAGGATGCCGGTAATCTGATTTTTGGTGCGCGGGATATCTACCTGAGATAAATCAATTTTATTTATCACCGGTATAATTTTTAATTTATTATCTTTGGCTAAATGATAATTAGCCACGGTCTGGGCCTCTATGCCCTGGCCGGCATCTACCACCAAGAGTGCTCCCTCGCAGGCAGCGAGGGACTTAGAGACTTCATAGGTAAAATCAACGTGGCCCGGGGTATCAATTAGATTTAAGGCGTAGTCTTTACCGTCTTTGGCGCGATAGGACAACCTCACCATGGAGGCCTTAATAGTTATACCCCTTTCCCTCTCTAAATCCATATCATCAAGTAACTGGTCGCGGCTGTGCTTCTTATCCACTGCGCCGGTTATCTCCAGTATCCTGTCGGCCAGGGTGGATTTGCCGTGGTCGATATGGGCGATGATTGAAAAATTACGAATTAAGGATTTATCCATCTAATATTTCGTATTTCGCACCTGGTGCAAAGCTAATCTCCTACCGTTTCTAAATCCGATCTTGTACCTGTCCCTTAATTATATCCGATTAAAACGGGACAGGTACAATCTCAATTCCGCACCAGGTGCCCGATTGGATTTGCACCTGGTGCTATATATAGCTAGAGATTTTATTTACTACTTCCTCTATAGTCAAATTGGTAGTATCTATATAAATTGCATCATCTGCTTTTTTCAGGGGCGCGAATTCCCGGGTAGAATCAATGGTATCGCGGTTACGCAGGTCAGCGTCTACTTCTTCAGGAGTAATCTCCTGCCCGGATTCTCTCAATTCTTTATGCCGCCGCTTCACCCTCTCTGAGAATTGCGCATCTAGATAGAATTTCTTATCCGCATCCGGGAAAACTACGGTCCCTATATCGCGGCCGTCTAAAACGCTATTTTCCGCCTCACCCAGTTTTCTTTGCAGGCCCAGCATCACCTGCCTTACTTCCTTAATTTTAGCGATATCGGAAACCAGTCTGGTGATACGCGGCTGCCTGATCTCTGCGGTCACATCCTCTCTATCTAAAAATATTTTTAAAGACCCATCCGGGTTATTGATCAAATCAATGCCGGCATTATGCGCCATTTCGATAAGGCCAGCGGTATTTTCTATTTTTATTTTTTCCTTCAGGGCTTTTAAGGTCAATGCCCGGTACATCGCTCCGGTATCGATATAAAGAAAGCCCAGTTTCTGGGCTATTAATCTGGCGACAGTGCTTTTGCCTGCGCCAGCCGGGCCGTCAATAGCGATAATCATATTAAAGTATCATAGTGTCAGGGTATCATAGTGTCAGGGTAAAATCTTTGATACTCTGACACTTGACACATTGACACAAATCCTAATTTAAGATATCTCTTTTTTTCTTTGCCTCTTTTAGGATTTTAATCAACATTTTCCTATCTTTTTTCTGAATTGCCGACTTTATCCTAAAGAGGCTGCCCTGAAAAGATTCTATGGCTTCCAGCATATTTTTCCTGTTACTCAAAAAGATATCCGCCCAAAGGCAGCTGTCTGAAAGGGCAATGCGGGTAGTATCCTTTAGGCTATTTGCGCCCAACTTTAAATATTCGCCGGGTATAGCACCGATTAAAGAAAAAGCAATAGCATGCGGCAGGTGGCTGACAAAGGCAAGGGCCTTATCGTGAATATCGGGCCGTAAAAAAACTATCCTTGCCCCTAACTCATGCCATAATCTTCCTATCTTTTTTAATGCCTTCGGGTTCGTTTTACCTGTAGGAGTCAGTATACAGAGGGAATTTTTAAAAATACCGGCGCAGGCGTTATTCACCCCGCGTTTTTCCGAACCGGCCAAAGGATGGCTGGCCACATAATTAGGAAAAATCTTACTCAAGCAGGCAGCTATCTCCTTTTTTGTGCTGCCTACATCCGTAACGATAGAGCCCGCAGGGATAAGCCGGAAAATATCCGGCGCTAGCCTTAAGATGGTATTTACCGGCGTAGCTAAAATCACTAAGTCCGCGCCTTTAATAATATCTAAACCCTGCGAACCCCTATCTATTACCCTGTTCTTTTTGGCTAACGATAAAGTGCTCTTATGGCGGCTCACCCCCACCACCTCACGGGCCAGGCCCTTCCTTTTTATAGCCAAGGCCATAGAGCCGCCTATCAAACCTACCCCCACTATCGCCACTTTATTAAACAATTTCATCTTCTATCCACCACCTAACCTTTAACATTAAAACATTAAAACATTTAAACATTCAAACAAAACTAAACCTCTCTCCCTATTGCTTTTGCAATTACCCTCAGTTCATCCATGAGTTGTGCGAAATTATCCGGTATCAATGATTGCGCGCCGTCTGAAGCAGCATCTTCGGGATGGCTGTGCACCTCAATAATCAGGCCATCTGCGCCGGAGGCGACTGCTGCCTTAGAAAGCGCAGGCACCATCCCCCATTTACCCGCAGCGTGGCTGGGGTCTACAACTATAGGCAGGTGCGAAAGTTGCTCCGCGGCAGGCACTGCGCTTATATCCAGGGTATTACGCGTAAAATCTTCGAATGTCCTGATGCCGCGTTCGCATAATATGACGTTGAAATTGCCCCCTGACAAAATATATTCCGCAGACATAAGCAATTCCTTAATGGTAGAGGACATGCCGCGTTTTAATAAAACCGGTTTTCTCGTCTGCCCTACCTCCTTAAGCAGGTTGAAATTCTGCATATTGCGGCAGCCGATCTGTAAAACATCCGCATATTTAGCGACTAATTCTACGTCGCGCGGATCCATTACTTCGGTTATGGTAGCTAACCCTAATTCATTGCCTACCTTGTTTAATATCTTCAAACCTTCCTCGCCTAACCCCTGAAAACTGTAAGGCGAAGTCCGCGGTTTAAATGCCCCGCCGCGCAAAACCGTTGCCCCTGCTTTTTTTACTTCTTTGGCTACTTCGTATAAGGTGTCCAGATTTTCTATCGTGCAGGGGCCAGCCATAACCACAATTTTTTTACCGCCCAATTTTATGCCTTTGCTTAAATCAATAACTGAATCCTCTGCCTTGAATTCCCGCGAAACTAACTTGTAGGGCGCTAACACCGCTATGACTTTTTCTACGCCCTGGAATACTTCCAAAGGAGTGACGCGTAATACATCTTCCGGCCCGATGACCCCGATGATGGTACGCTCGGTACCCTTAGAGACATGGGGCTTTAACCCTAATTTCTGGACTTTTTCAATAATATGATTTATCTGTTCGTCTGTAGCATCCGGCCTTAGTACAATAATCATCTTCCCCTCATCTTTATTTTATATTTAAACATTCTAACATTTCAACATTAAAACATTCAAACAAACTACAACACTTTCTTTAAGACTTTAATGAACCTCTCGTTTTCTTTTTTTGTTCCGATGGTTACCCGGATAAAGTTTTTCAGGCCGTATTGTTTTAACTCTCTGATAATGACGCCGTATCTGAGCATCTCTTTAAAAACAGCGCTGCCGTCTCTGCCGACGTCCAGAAGAATAAAATTAGCTACAGAAGGCACATAGGCTACGCCCAGTTTATTCAGGTTATCGTAGATGTAGTTTTTTCCTTCTAAAACGGCTTTGCGGGTTCTGCTCAGGAATTTTTTATCTTCCAGGGCCGCTATTGCCGCTGCCTGGGCCAGGGAATTTGTATTAAACGGCTGCCTGGCGGTCTCCATATAAGAAATCAATTCCTGCCCGGCGACAGCATAACCTATCCTTAATCCCGCAAGGCCGTAAGTCTTAGAGAAGGTCCTCAGGAGAATCACATTATTTTTGCCTATATAACTTAAGCTTCCCGGGAAGTCATCGACATCTATAAAGGCATCGTACGCCTCATCCAAAACCAAAATTACATTCTCCGGGAGGTCTCTAAGGAAATCTTCTATTTCATATTTAGTAACGTATGTGCCCGTAGGGTTATTCGGATTGGAAATAAAGACTACCTTGGTTTTTGCGTCGATTCTTTTCCTGATGGCCTCTAAGTCATATTTAAAATATTTTAAAGGCACGGTCACGACAATGCGGCCCTTCACGTGAGAAATAATTTTATACTCCAGGAAGGTAAAATCCGCGGTGATGATATGCTCATCCTCCTCCACGAAGGTCTTAACGATAATCTCGATAAGCTCATCGGAGCCATTGCCTAAGACCAAATTTTGCGGTTTAACATTGAGGAATTTAGAGAGTTTATTCTTCAGGTAAAAACCACTGGAGTCAGGATAACGGTTAAGCGTAGCCAAATTCTTCCTGATTGCCTCTAATGCCTTAGGGGATGGACCCAGTGGGTTCTCATTAGAAGCAAGCTTTATCACCTGCTTAAGCCCCAGTTGCCTCTTAATCTCCTCTATAGGCTTACCGGCTTCATAGGGGACGATGTTGACTATGTGTTTTCTTACTAAAGAACTCATTTTATTCTCCGATAGGATACGAACCCAAAACCTTCAGGAACCTGCATTTATTCTCTAACGCCGAAAGCGCCTTTTTTATGCGCGGGTCGTCTTTATGGCCTTCTAAGTCCACAAAGAAGTAATAATCCCAGGCCTTCTTTTTAGAAGGGCGAGATTCGATTTTGGTCAGGTTAATCCTGTTTTTCTTAAAAGGTATGAGCATATCATGCAAAGCACCCATCTTATCCTTGATGGAAAACATAATAGACGTGCGGTCTCTTCCGGTAGCAGGCACATCGTTATTGCCGATGACCAGAAAGCGCGTAATATTATGCGGCGAGTCTTCAATATGCGCGGCGATTACTTTTAATTTATAAACCTTTGCCGCTAATAACGAAGCAATGGAGGCGCTGTATTTTTCCTTTGCGGCGATCTGCGCAGCGCGGGTAGTGCTGGAGACCTCGATTTCTTCTATGCCCGGCAGGTTCTCCTGCAGCCAGAGACGGCACTGCCCAAAGACCTGCGGGTTAGAATAAACAAGCTTAATCTTATTTTTAGGGCAGTTGGCTAACAGATAGTGCGCCACATCCAGGATTATCTGGCTGCAGATTTTTAATTCCGAATCCACAAACATATCCAAGGTATGGCTCACTGCTCCTTCCACGGAATTCTCTATAGGCACTACGCCGTAATCCGTATTTCCTTTCTCTACATCAAGGAAGATATCAGCAATATTATTGCAGGCGATATATTCCACCTGTGAACCAAATCTCTTCAAAGCAGCTAAGTGCGTAAAACTGGCCTGCGGCCCTAAATAAGCTACTCTCAAAGGGCCCTCCAGGGAAAGGCTGCAAGACATAATCTCGCGGTATATCGCCTCGAGGGCATCAGAAGTCAAAGGGCCTTTATTGATGCTGGCTATTCTCTTTAAAACCTCCCTTTCGCGCTCAGGCGAATAAACGCTCTTACCACCCTCCCGTTTTAGCCTGGCGATATCTAAGGTAGTCTCAGCGCGCGTATTCAAAAGCCGGATTATTTTTTTATCTATGTCATCTACTGCATCACGCAGATTCTTTAAGCCCATCTTTCTCCTCCTTTACCCCCGCCTCCGCAAGCGCTACGGCCCTGTTATTTGCGTCAGATTTTTCTTCTTTAGACTGCGAAGCTATAAAATCTTCTATTTTAGGCAGCTCATCCAAAGACTTTAAACCAAAATGCTCTAAGAACTGGCGCGTTGTCCCGTAGACCTTCGGCCTTCCGGGGGCTTTTTTTCTGCCTGCCACGCGGATGAGGTTTTTTTCCAAGAGGCCGCTGACCATACCATCCACATTTACGTTCCTGATGGATTCTATTTCCAGCCTGGTCACAGGCTGTTTATATGCCACTATCGCCAATGTCTCAAGCGCTTGTAGGGATAATTTCTCCGCGCGTTGTTTTTTATATAGTTTTTTCAGAAAAGTTACGAATACGGGCGCGGTAATCATTTGAAAACCGCCGGCTATTTCAATAATACGTATGCCGCGGTTATCTCTTTCATATCCCCTGCTCAATCCTGCTATGTTTTTGCGTATTTCATCCGCGCCGATATTATCCAGCGCCCCCCTGATCTGCTCTAAGGCCAGGGGCTTTTCACTGGCAAAAAGCAGGGCCTCTATCGCTGCCTGTATATTATTTTCCGTCATCTTACTTCAATCTCTTCTGCTTATAAACTTCATTCAACAATTCTTCCGTGGTCTGTATATGAGAATCCCTCTCCAGCGCTTTTTTTATCATAGAGTGCGCTTCGGATTTTTTATATTCTAACTGCGCCAGCACAGCCAATGCTTCTGCTTCGATATCGCTGGTTTTAATTTTTTGCTCTCCTATTTTATCATCCTGTATCAAACCGAACTTACCTACTTTATTCTGGAGCTTTGCCACGATCTCCTTTGCCCTCTGCTGGCCTATCCCGGGGAGGGATTGCAGGAAAACGATGTCTGCCTCGTCTATTGCCCTGGCCACCTGCGATATGGGTTTATTCAATGCCTTCAATGCTGCCCGGGGGCCGATACCGGAAACAGTGATAAAGGCCTCAAAGAACTCTTTTTCCACTTCATTCAAAAAACCGATTAGGATAGGAGTGCTCTTTGCCGGCTCCACCTGAAAATAATGATAAGTTATGAGATTGATCCTGCCGTCTTCGGAAATATTCTCCTCTAACCTTTGCATTACTGCCACAGGAATAAATATTTTGTATGTAAGGCCGTTGATATCAATAAACAGGAAATTAGTGCCTTTCTCGGTTACCTTCCCGCAAATACGCGCGATCATATTCTGACTCTCATAATATAACTATGGGCAATGGCTAAAGCCAGGGCATCGGTCACATCAGTATATTTAGGCAAGGTATTCAGATTAAGGATGCCTGCTACCATGCGTTGCACCTGATATTTAGAAGCTAACCCGCGCCCCACAATCGCCTTTTTAACGCGGGTAGCGGCGTATTCGGCTAATAGGATATTTTCTTTTGCGCAGGCAAGGCAGATCACGCCGCGCGCCTGGCCTAAAAGATAAGCAGTAGTAGGATGGCGGTAATGCGCGTATAATTTTTCCAGGACCATCACCTGCGGCTTAGTATCCCGGATTAACTTCGTTACTGAACCGTATATTTTATCTAACCGTTTAGTTATTGCCTCTTGGGATTGAGTCGTAATTATCCCTGCCTCCAAAAGTAAGGGTTTGCCATTTTTTATATCGATTACGCCGTATCCGGTAACGATTAAGGCCGGGTCAATGCCCAATATCCGCATATTTTATTCGCTGGCGGCGATCTGCTCCATAATTTCATCCGGTATATCAAAATTAGCATAGACCTGCTGCACGTCATCGTGTTCTTCCAGCGCATCTATCAACGCCAATAATTGCTTTGCATCGCCACCCGTTAATTTGATGGTTGAAGATGGTATCATGGTCAATTCGGCATCCTGCCATTTTATGCCCTTACTCTCTATGGCCTGCTTTACTTTTTCAAAGTCCTGTACGGAAGTTGTAATTTCGTAGTTCTTATCGTCTGACTTAAAATCTTCTGCCCCGGCATCCAAGGCAATAGTCATCAGCGCTTCTTCTTCGGCCTGGCTCCTTTCAATAAGGAGATAGCCCTTTTTGGTAAACATCCAACTCACCGCACCTGCGCCCGCGAGGTTACCGTTTTTCTTGGACATGATATTGCGCAACTCCGCAGTAGTGCGGTTTTTATTATCGGTGAACGCCTCTATCATAATAGCTACACCGCCGGGCCCGTATGCCTCATAGGTCACATTTTCGTAAACTATACCCGGCACTTCTCCGGTACCGCGTTTTACGGCCATCTTCACGTTATCAGAAGGCATATTTGCTTCCTTGGCCCTGGCCATAGCTGTGCGCAGCCTGATATTGGTATCGGGGTTGCCGCCGCCTTCGCGCGCCACCATGGTAATTTCTTTTATAAGCTTGGTGTAGGCAGCGCCTTTCTTGGCGTCTGCAGCCATCTTCTTGCCTTTATTCGTCTTCCATTTTGAATGACCGGACATTTTCGTTCCTCCTTAAGTATTATAGTTTTGTGTCAGGGTGTCAATGTGTCAGAGTATCAAAGAAAAACTTTGACGCTTCGATACCCTGATACTTTGACACTTTTTTAGATGGGCAGGCAGAATAAGCCGAGTTTTGTTTTCGATACGAATACGCGCATCTAGTGGCCATTCCTCTCGACCCTGGCGTTACCGCCAAAGCTCAAGCAGCTTACCCGGGACTTATAACGCGCCGGACCAGCGCTTATCCCCTATTTTACCTTGCTCCGCGTAGAGATTACCTCGTTTCACTTCGAGGCCGTAGGCCGAGAAGTGATCCTGAGGATGCTGAAAGCATCCGAAGGATCTTCGGGTTACATCCTTTAGCCTCTACTCGTCTCTGTGGCTCTCCCGCCAAAAAGATTGGCGGGTCCGCCAAAATTTATGGCGGAAATCCTCCGCGTACATTACATACGCAGGATGGGTATTACCCATTACGTTGTCCTCTGGAGCCCGGACTTTCCTCCCCGCTTAATTACGGGGCGGCCACCTTCTGCCTGCCCTGTTTTTTAAAGAACGCTTGTTTTACCGCCTGATTCGCTAATTTATCCGCGCCTTTATTATTTTCCCGCGGGATATGATTGATGGAAAACTCTTTAAAAGCCGAAATAAGCCGTATTGCCTGGTTGTATAGGCCCAGGATATTAGGATTCTTTATTTTATAAATTTTTTTTACCTGCCGGTAAAGAAGCTGGCTATCGGTATTTATCCTAATACTCTCTGCGCGTAGCATAAGCCCTGCCTCCAGGCCGTGGATTAAGGCGGTATATTCAGCAATATTATTAGTGGCATTGCCGATAAAGTTAGATATGTTTTTAATAGTCTGGCCGTCTTGACAGATAACTACGCCGACACCGCTTGGGCCGGGATTACCTTTGGAGGCACCGTCAATATATAATTCAAGTTTCTGCATCATTCGATATATAATATCCTGTTACAGACCTCGCAGGTAATGATGCGCTCGTACATCTTTATCAGGTTTATTACCTGGGGAGGCACAAACATATTACACCCCCCGCAGGAATTATCCTTGACGCTGACTATGGCTAAGCCGTCTCGGTTCTGCAATATCCTCTCATATTGAGCGAGCATCTTACGCTCCACATTCGGCAGGACCTGCTTTCTCTGCGCCTCCAGCTGAACGAGCCGCTCCTCTATTTCTTTTGACCTGTCCTGTATAGCCTTCTTCTGCTCTTGGCTGGACTTTTCTTCCTCCTGGAGCTTCTCTTTTTCCCGGGTAATATCATTTTTTATTTTATCCGACTGCTCAAAAATCCCTAAAATACCGTCTTCTATCACCGAGCTGTTTGCCTTTTCACCCGCTATCTGCTGCAGCATGGCCTGATAATCTTTATTTGTTTTGAGTTGATAAAGCTGGCCCTGCAATTTCTTGATACCTTCTTCTTTAGAGGCCAATTCCAGCTCTTTATCTTTTCTCTGTTTTTGTAAGTTTAACAGGTTTGCCTCAAGCCCGGCCAGATGCTGTTTCTTTTCTGCAAAAGCAGCATCAATAACTTCGATCTCTTTAGGCTTTGATGCTAATTCGTTCTTCAGGGTATAGATCTCACTGTCTATTGTCTGTAAATTAACCAGGCAACCTATCTGTGTCTTTAAATCAATCACCGTCTTCCTTTTGGCAGCATCTTTTAGCCTCTACTCGTTATCTGGTGGGCGCAGAAGGATTCTCCCGCCATTGTTCCTAATACACGTGCGGGAGGACATTTACGTCAGCCCACTTGTCTTAAATATGGGCGATACAGGATTCGAACCTGTGGCCTTTGCGATGTGAACGCAACGCTCTAACCAACTGAGCCAATCGCCCCGACTAACTGGGCCCACAGGGATTCGAACCCCGGACCAATTGATTATGAGTCAACTGCTCTGACCAGCTGAGCTATGGGCCCGCAAAGTAATATTATATATTACTATTTTAAAGGGTTTTTGGCAAGGGAAAATTAAGCGGGAAACGCAGAGTTCATAGACTTAGGATAACGCTTTAGCGGCTGCCTTGTCTTAGTTTCTCACAGCACCGCTCGATTTTCCCCGCCGAGGAAAATCTCGCTTGAAGTTTCTGCTCGCTCTCACCAATATCCTTATAGCGGGTGAACCCTGGCCGCTCGCATAAACTACATGCTGTTCGAAACCAAGCCAAGCCATCCGTTAAAATAACCTGTCAATTCACAAATGAATCTGGCGGTTTTCGAGCTGACACGAGAGTTTAGCGGGTGGCTTGGGTGTTTTTGAGCCGCGGTGTGCGGCGAAAAAATACCCAAGACAGGACCCGCTACCTTGTAAGCGAGAAAAGCGGCGGAATGACACTTACTCCCTCTGGTGTACCAGGGTCATATCCAGGAAGCTGCGCAGCCTGCGCGAGCGCGTAGGATGGCGTAACTTCTTTAAGGCCTTGGCTTCAATCTGGCGCACTCTTTCGCGGGTAACCTTAAAAACATTGCCCACCTCTTCGAGGGTGCGCGGGCAGCCGTCGGTTATGCCAAAACGCAGGACCAGTATCTTCTTTTCTTTATCCGTAAGCGTGCCTAAAACCGAACCCATCTCTTCTTTTAACATGGTGCGCACTGTGGCGTTTGCCGGAGAGACTGCTTTTTTATCCTGGATAAAATCCCCGAAATGCGTGTCGCCTTCGTCTCCGATAGGCATCTGTAAAGATATAGGTTCCTGGGCAATCTTCAATATACCCTTTACCTTCTCCTGGGGCAGCCGCATCTTCTGGGCGATCTCTTCGGGCGTGGGCTCACGGCCATTCTCCTGGACGAAGATACGCGAAAGCCGGATGATTTTATTGATGGTCTCGGTCATATGCACGGGTATCCTGATGGTGCGTGCCTGGTCAGCGATAGAACGGGTGATCGCCTGCCTGATCCACCAGGTAGCATAAGTAGAAAATTTATAACCTCTCTTATATTCAAATTTTTCTACTGCGCGCATCAGTCCAATATTGCCCTCCTGGATTAAATCCAGAAAAGATAAGCCCCTGTTGGTATATTTTTTAGCGATGCTCACTACCAGCCTTAAATTTGCCTCCACCAGCAGTTTTTTAGTGCGGTTAAATTTCAGGTGCGCCGATTTTATTAACTTCATCTGCTCTTTTATCTTCGGGTAGGGCTCGCCGATACGCCTTAAAATAAGGCGCCTGCGGGAATCCAGCTGGGCGCGCTTTTTTCTTGTGCCAAAACGCCCTGATATCTTCTGGCGCTCGATATGATCCAGTTCCCGCGCCAGGCCCATTAACCGGCGTAAAACTACTTCAATTACCGACGTGGTGAAATTAAACTGCAATATCAGGTTGACTGCTTTGGATTCGCTGCGGGTAATCTTTAAGCGCCGGGTGATCTTTTTAATCTTCCTGAGGATATCATTCCTCTTTACTTTTATCCCTTCTTTGACCACCTCTTCCAGATTTACCTTCTCATCCAGGATGTCATCGACCACCAATAATATTTCCCTGCGCACAAACTTATTAGCTAATACCGCTATCTTAAATTTCTCCTCGGCTGCCTCAATTTTTTTAGCTAATTCTATTTCGTTTTCCCGGGAGAGCAATGATATGGAACCCATCTGCTTAAGGTACATCTTTACCGGGTCATCCAAAGGCAGGAACCTCTCTTCTATCTTCAGCTGTTCGCTTAAAAGGTCGTCTTTAGACTGCGCGGCCCGTTTTTCCGCCTCCTTCTCATCCTCGCTCTCTATAACCTGTATATCCTCGTTTCCCAAGAGGTCAAGGATCTTGTCAATATCTTCGGAAGAAGAAACCCCTTCAGGCAGAAGGTCGTTTACCTCATCATAGGTAAGGAAACCTTTTTGCCTGCCGAGGGTAATAATTTTCTCCACATCTTTCTTGGTATATTCTCTTTTCGCCATTTTATCTACCTCTCTTTAATTAGAGAATGAAATTCCTGCGTCAGCCTGTGCAGCTGCTTCTCGTCCCTTAACGCCTGGGCGGCTTTTATCTGCTCATGCAGGCGTTGTTTCCTGAGTTTTAATCTCTCGCCTTTGATGCGCTGTATGCAATCGTTGATTATATTTTCTTTATTCTCCGAAGGTATCCGGGGCAATAAAGTTGATTCGCAGATAACCTGCGCGATATTTTTATCGTGAAGGTGGTTTATAAGCTTGCTTGGCTCTATGCCCTTGCCCTGCTCCATAAGCTCAAACATAAGCGAGACTATTTGGTGAGCCCTCTCGTCCTGAAAATCCCCCGGCTCTATTCTTTCCCTGAGCTGATTGATAAGCTCTGTTTCTTCCAGCATTAATTTTATCAATAATTTCTCTGTAGGGTTTATATTTAACGCCTTCTTATGCGTATCCTTAGCGTTTAAATCCTGGTAAGGCCTCTCCTCTTTTACCTTCTTCAATTCCTGCAGTAAGGCCTCCTCTTTTATGTCCAATTCCTGGGCCAGTTTCTTAATATACTCGGCTCTTAAAATGGCATTTTTAAACCTGTTGATGGTAGGCAGCATCTCGGAGCAAATCGAGGCCTTGCCCTGTATATCTTTTTTACTATAGCGCGATTTTAAAATACCGAGCTTATAATCAAAAAGGTCTTCTGCTTGGCGGACCCTTTCCTGAAAACTGCCGATATCGTTTTTACGCACGAATAAATCCGGGTCAAAACCCTTAGGCAGCGATACGACCCGCACATTCATCTCCTCTTCGATAAATATATCCAGCGTCCTTAAAGTAGCCATCTGCCCGGCATCGTCGGAATCATAGACCATGACTACATTACGGGTATGGCGTTTTATCAGACGCGCCTGCTCAATGGTCAGGGCAGTGCCCAGCGATGCCACGATATTCCCAAAACCCGCCTGATAGGGCATAATAAAGTCCAGGTATCCTTCTACCACTACCACGCAATCGTTTTGCCTGATGGCATCGCGGCTAAAATTCAGCCCGTAGAGATTCCTCCCCTTTACGTATATGGGCGTTTCCGGGGAATTGACATATTTAGGCGTAGTTGCATCGAGCACCCGCGCCCCGAAAGCAAGCGGCCTTGACTTTATATCAAATATGGGAAAAATAATCCGGTTACGGAACCTGTCATAATAACCGCCCCCTTCTTTACTAAGAATCAGGCCGGCCTTTTCTAACAAAGAAAGGTTTATATTCTTGCTCCTTAAATCATTAAGAAGCGCATCCCATCTATCATGGGCAAAGCCCAACTTGAATAATTTTATAGTTGCCTCGTTTATGCCGCGTTTTAAAAGATAATTCCTGGCCCCTAATCCGGCCGCAGAATTCAAAGTATTAGCATAAAAGAGCGCGGCTAATTCATTGATTTTATAGAGCTGCGTATTGAGGCTGGCTGCCTTATAATCCTCTTTTTGCTCTTCGGGCAGAGCCACCCCGGCTTTTTTGGCCAAAGTCTCTACTGCCTCCGGGAATTCCAGGCGTTCATATTGCATAAGGAAATTAAAGGCGTTCCCCCCGGCACCGCATCCGAAACAATGGTAAATCTGCCGGTCAGGAGAAATCATGAAAGAAGGGGTCTTCTCCTGATGAAAAGGGCACAGGGCCCTAAAATTCCTTCCCGCGCGTTTTAAGGGGATAAAACTGGAAATTAATTCCACGATATCCACGCGGCTTAAGATATCTTCCAATATATTCTCTGGGATACGGCCTGTTGCCATTTTTAGCGCCTGATTCTGCGAAACCCGGAACAACCGGTTATCTCTAATCTCTCTTCTTTTTCCACCCTGTCCAAAAGCAGATTAAGGCCGAGGGTATCCGAAGAGATATGGCCGGCAATAACCACATTGAGGTTGGCGTCTTTGACTTTCTTGAAATGCTCCTCGCTTAAATGCATGGAGACTAAGGTCCGCACGCCCAGCTTACGCATCTTCTCAAATGCGTCTTTCGGGCCCTCGGTACCGCCGGTCATCTCCATAAAAATCTCACCTGCATGGCGCTTGGGGCTGCCTAAAATAATACGCGGCCCGCAGAGATTCTTCCCTGCCTCTTTATATTCGGGGATTCCATTTAAAATATCCAGTATATATTCTACCCTTGCAGGTTTTTCTTTCTTAAATAAGGCCTCTAAAAAATGCGAGACGTGGTTATCCGCCGGGGTATGCACGCACATAAAAGGCATACCCAGAAGGCGCGCCGCGTCTACCGCGCGCATATGGTTTGCGGACAGCACCCTTCTTTCTACTTCGCGCTTGCGCTCATCCACCAGTTCCTGCGCTACTTTTTTAGGTATGCCTACCCTTGCCAGCATATCCACCTGCAATTGCATCACCTCATAAAAAGCAGCGTGAGCCCTGCCCTCAGGGTGGTGCGCCAACACTAAATCCAGGCCTTTTTCCCGACGGATTTTATCCGCCAGTAATAATTCAGCTACCTCGATATCTATGCCTACCAGTATCTTTTTTACATCGGTATCGGGGCTGCCGTGTAAAATAGCGGTGTCCGCATAAGAATTTATGCGCGCTTTTCTGCGCGGGTCATATTCCCTGCCGAATTGTACGGCCTTATGATAAATACGGGAGAGTTTCATTTTCCGGCCTCGAGGTTCTTAGGGGCATCTAATATTGCCTTGTTGAATTTATCCCGGGAGATAAACTTAGAGGCTATACCGTCCCACAAACTACCGTATACGGCGGGCGCAATTTTAAAAATATATTTTCCCGAATAGGCATGGGATACGCTATCTTTCAGATAACCAAAAGGCGAGGTCACCATAATAAATATCATCAGGCTGGCGGCCAGTGCCCCCCTGGATAAACCCAGGATCACGGCTCCCCACTTGTTCAAATTAGGCACTGCCTCCATCTTCATAAAACGGTAAAAAACCTTGCGTAAAACTACAAAGATAAAATAACCCAGAAAACCCAAAACAATAGAAATAACAGAAGTCAGATATTCCAAAGGTATATTATTCACTCCTATGTGGCTGCCGATATAATCCGAGAAAATTATATAATAATGCAGGGATAAAAAGATAGCCAGGATAGTCCCTAAGAACTTAAAGAGTTCCAGGAAAAACTCGCTGCGCATTGCTACGTAACCTATTCGCAATAAAAGAATTAAGACAAAAATATCCAGCCAGTTAAATTGCTTTAAAGTACTTAGCAACATAGCTCACCTGCCTTTTTTATAAGTGGAAATAATGGAAGATGCTAAAGTATAACATATAAAGAAAGGGGTGTCAAGGAAAGCGCTTTCTTTGTTATTGCAAGGCAAAAATGTCCTGTTTCTAGCAAAGCAAGAATGTCCGGTTTTCATGTTATTGTTAATAGTAGTTCTTTTTCTTTTGGGACGGACTTTTCTTTTTGTTCATACTGTGAATAT
>JAQUOD010000005.1 GCA_028717245.1 Candidatus Omnitrophota bacterium | reverse complement strand
GTATACCGCGTGTGCTGACTTGATTAATCGCATGCATACAGTATATCACACTTCCTACGTTATGGAAGACGCAGGAAACAGGCTCTCACCCCCGCCTTCACAGGCGGGGAACTCCCGCAGAGTTAGAGCCGCCACCAATAAAGTCAAAGCCACCTATTGGTTTCCGTATTTACAGTGATCCCGGAAAAGATTAAATATGCCTCGGCAGGACCCGCTACCTCGTAAAGCGAGAAAAAGGGGAAGGAATTATTCCAGATAGGTGTAGATTTTGCCTTTGTAGTTACGCAGGACGTATTTACCCTTTGCCTGGGAGAGGACGTAGTTAGGGCCTACCGGAATCTTACCGCCGCCTCCTGGCCCGTCGATAACATAAGTAGGCACGGCATAACCCGAGGTATGGCCCCTGAGTTTCTCGATAATATTTATCCCTACTGCCACAGGCGTACGGAAATGCTGGGTCCCTCTTACGGGGTCGCACTGATAGATATAGTATGGCCTGACCCTGATCTGTAAGAGTTCATGCACCAGGCGTTTCATCGCATAAGGCCGGTCATTTATGCCCTTTAAGAGGACAGTCTGGCTGCCTAAGGGTATGCCGGCGTCGGCCAACATATCGCAGGCAATCTTACAGCGTTTGGTAATTTCTTTGGGATGGTTAAAATGTATGCTCACCCAGATGGGCGCATATTTTTTAAGCATGTTCACCAGTTTTTCCGTAATACGGTGCGGTAAAGTTACGGGCACGCGGGTACCTATCCTTAAAAATTCCACGTGCGAGATACCGCGGATCTTCTGGATCAGGCTTTCAATCTCTTCATCCTCTAAGATAAAAGGGTCGCCGCCGGAAATCAGTACATCCCTGATCTTTTTGTTTGCTTTTATATATTCGACTGCCGCATCGAACCTGGAAGGAGAATCGCTCTCTGCGTGCTCTCCTACTAATCTGCGCCTGGTGCAGTGGCGGCAATACATGGCGCAGGATTCAGTAGCTAACAATAAAACTCTATCGGGATAGCGGTGCACAAGATGCGGTGCCGGAGAATCCCTGTCTTCGGCGCACGGGTCAACCATCTCGTGCGGAGACGCTGTGGATTCAAAAATTACAGGTACAGCCTGGCGCCGGAAAGGGCACTCGGGGTCTTCGGGGTCAATCAGGGTCGCCCAGTAAGGCGTAATCGCCATAGACAGCCTGCCGCTGGCCTTCTTTATGCCTTCTTCTTCCTCGCGGGTCAATTTTATCACCTCCGCGAGTTCCTCCCGGGAGCGGATGCGGTGCTTTAACTGCCAATGCCAATCTTCCCAGTCTAACGGGTTTACGTCTTTATACAAGCTGATCTGCTGGTAATCCTGCGGCCTTCTAGAGATACGCGTCTGTACTACGGTCTCTGCAAGCAACCTCTGGTGCTCTGCTACGCCTGTATTATTACTCATTTTTAACCGCCCTCCGTTCAGAGGCGCCCATTAATATGGCCTCAATAATATCTTCGTATTTCATACCGGCAGCATAAGCCATAACCGGAAAGTTTGACTCCGTAGGATTCAGCCCCGGCAAAGGATTTATTTCCAGTACATAAGGGATATTATCCTGGCTCAAACGTATGTCCGTGCGGGAAATATCGCAACAACCCACTGCCTGGTGAGTCTTTAGGGCCGTTTCTTTTACCAATTCCTCTGTTTCTCTATCTAACCTTGCCGGACAGTGGAAAGTAGGCACAAGGCCGAACTCTTTATTGCCCTGATATTCCTTCATACGCCAGGAATAAAAATATTCGCCGCTTTTTTTACAATTGGCAAAATCTATCTCTAGGATAGGTAATATTGTAGACTTACCGTTTTCTAAAATTCCTACGGTCAGCTCTTTCCCGTCGATAAACTCCTCAACCAGCACTTCCTGTTTATACGATTCCCGTATCTCTCTAATCTTATCTAAAAGTTCTGCCTTACCTTTAACCACGTTAGAGGCATTTATGCCTTTAGCCGAACCTTCGCGGTTAGGTTTTACTATAAGAGGAAATTTTAGTCCGGGATTCAATTCTTCGTTTCCTTTTGAAAAAACCTGAAAACAGGGGGTAGGTATATTTTCTGCCTTCAGTATTTTTTTAGTGAGGGCCTTATTCAGCGCTAAGGCCAGAGAAAAGGTATTTGAGCCGGTATACGGGATATCTAAATAGTCTAGTATCGCGGGTATCTCTGATTCGCGGAATTTTCCGCACTTGCCTTCTGCGATATTAAAAACCATATCTACGCGGTTCTTCCTGAAATAAGAAAATAACTGCGGTTGTTCGACATCCACCAGGTCAACCGTATGCCCTTTTTGTTTGAGCGCGCAGGATATGGCATCTATGGTTTCTTCGGAATCAAACTCCGAGAAATAATCTGCGGGCTTTGTCTCGTCTTTTTTCTTGAGGTTATAGGCAATGGCTATCTTCATCTTAATTCTCCCGCCTATCATTTAATCTGGTGGCGGGATCCCGTTTGGCGGGAAAATCGTACCTCTTAAGCGCGCTGTTTAATATTCTGCCGATTATCTCTTCGTAAGTAATTCCTATTTCCTTTGCCACCAGCATAAATACATCTTCCGTAGATAAAGAAGGCAGGGGGTTTATTTCTAATACATAAGGACGGCCGTCGTTATCTACCCTGAAATCCACCCTGCCGAAATCGCGGCATTCGACGGCATTGTATGTTTTTAAAGCCATTTCGGAAATCTTTTCCTTTAAATCATTGTTTATGCGCGCCGGACAAATATATTCCAGCCTGTCTGATTGAATACGCGCAAATGTATAAAATTTATCATTGAGTTTAAATCGCCCATCTATCTTTATCTGCACGATTGGCATAACTTCAGGCTGGTCGTTACCGACTATCGCAACCGTAAATTCCTCACCCCGGATAAACTCTTCGATTAGAGCGGGCTGCTTATAAGTATTCACTATATATTCAACCTGCTTTTTTAATTCTTGGGTATTTTCTACGCGGGAATTTTCGGTCAGGCCTTTGGATGAGCCTTCAAAACGCGGCTTTACGATCAGGGGGAACTTAAAATGGTTGGTATTCAATAGCGCCTCTGGCGCCTTTATTTCAAAAAACTTCGGGGTGGGAATCCCTTCGGCAATAAAAATCTTCTTTGCCATAATCTTGTCTAACGTCAGGCTCAATGTCAAGGCATCTGCCCCGACAAAAGGGATACCTGCCATTTCCAATAATATCGGCACCTGGGATTCCCTGTTCCTGCCGGACAACCCTTCAGAAATATTAAAAACAATATCTACGCCAAGATTATCTATCTTCTCAAGGAGATCTGAAACATTACCGATTCTTTTCACCTTAAAACCGCAGTCCTGGATAGCAGAGGCAATGACCTTTATGGTGGAAGGGGCGTCGAATTCGGCATTAGCATCCGGGGGATCGTCTTTTTTGAACTCGTAATCTGTCTTTAAATCGTAGGTTAAGCCGACTGTTTTCATCTGAATATAAAAAATAAGGGCTCCTTCATTTAAGAGCCCTGAATTCTTCGCCTACTTTTTTCAACTTAATTTATTTAACCTCCCAAAAGGCTTAAGAGATATATCCTAAATCTTGTATCTACATTCTTTTTTACCACAACATCTTGCTATTGTCAAGTATTTTTTGTTTTGGGATGAATTTACTGCCTTCCGTTTTATCGACGGGAAAATAAAAAAGCAACTATACAAAAGGGATTAATGAGCGGCGGGTTTAATTAATTTTCTTTTTTGAAAAGCGGATTTCAAGTTACAAATTCAACCCTGCCCCAACTGGCAAGGCAGCCTTTTATTATAATGACAACGCCTGATACCCCTTTTATCGACTTAGCAAAATCTACTGCCTTCTGTAAATCTTGCGCTGATTTGACGCGGTTTGCTACTGCCGTAGCTGCCGCGTCTGCCAAAGAAGCATTTTTGGATAAAATTGTCACGGCATCAGCCAAGCCAAAACTTAAAGAATGGCCTACGCTACCCGAAGAAGTACAAACGCCCAAAGGAGTATCCTCAGGCCTTATTTTCAATTTAAGCCCCTTGGATAACCTAAAACTCTCTCCGGCATAAATCCCTATCCTGTAATTTTTACGGACTGCTAAGAATATATCCCCGCCGTTCTCAATAATTATGTCTTTATAACCTTTCCTTAATAAACCCCTGCCCAAAAATTCAGCGATAGCGCCTGCTACTGCTGCCATCGGCCCGACATTGGCCAGGCAGGCTGCTTCAGCCATCTTCTTCACAATAGGCGCGGCATGAAGCTCTACCGCTATGGGTTTTAGCGTCGTTAAGAATCTTCTGTCTTTAGCTATATAGCCTTCGATATCACGGCGGTAGGAATTAATCTTATTTTTAACAAAATCCTTATCCAGAATCTTATTACTAAAAATCTGCAAATCCGTCTCTTCTACTACTATATGCGAAAGATACAGACTTTTACTATTTACCCAATCCCGATAAAACCGTCTTTGATATTTATTGGTTTTCATTTAACAGATACGCGGCAGGGGTTCGCTAGTGAGCATATCTACGATGCGCTGCGTACCGACAATGGTCTTCAGTACCACCGTCGCCTTAGGCTGCCTTGTCACTACTCCGATTTCCTGCGCATTCCTGCCTAAAGGATGCTTCCTCAATAAGGTTAAAACTTTATCAGCACCGTCTGGACTAACTACCATTACTGCGTTTCCTTCGTTGGCGATGTATAAGGGGTCTATCCCCAATAATTCAGAAGCCACCTTGACTTTTGCGGATATGGGTATGCTTTTTTCATCGATAATAATACCCAGCCGGCGAGACTGCGCAATTTCATTTAGGGTAGTAGCTATTCCGCCGCGGGTAGGGTCGCGCATAAATTTTACGGAATCCGTCCTCTTGAGTATGGGCAGGATTAAATCGTTTAAGGCAGCGCAGTCGCTCTTTATATTAAACCCCAAGCTGAGCTCTTTTCTCTTGGCTAATACCGCTAAGCCGTGCCGGGCAATGCCTCCGGTGAGAATAATCTTATCCGCCGGCTCTATGTTTTTTACGCAGAGTTTCTTATTTTTAAGAATCCTGCCAATGCCGCAGGTATTGATAAATATTTTATCGCAGGCGCCTCTTTCCACTACCTTGATATCGCCGGTTACAATACAAACGCCGGCTCTGTTGGCATGAAAAGAAAGAGAATCTACAACCTTTTCTAATATACCGTAATCCAGCCCCTCTTCCAGGATAAACGCCAAAGAAAGATATTCGGGGACAGCGCCGGAGACCACCAAATCATTTATCGTCCCGCAGACCGCGAGTTTTCCGATATCGCCTCCAGGGAAAAACAAGGGGCTGACGACAAAAGAATCGGTGCTAAAAGCAAGCTTCTCTTTATAGTTTATCCTTGCGCTATCAGAGAGCTCTTTTAATATGGGGTTATGCAGCTTTTTAAGAAATAGCCCTTTGATCAGGCTGTGCATTAACTCACCGCCGCTGCCATGGCCTAATAATATTTTGTTAGAAAACATAGAATTTTATATTTTGGGCGATAGTTTCTGTGTAACGTTAAATGTGTAACGTGTAATGTAGGTTTAATATTTTACCGTGTAATGCAAGTGTTTTTCCCATTACACCTGTCTTTTGCATTACACCCGCTTTACACATTACACTTTACACATTACACAAATTTAACAATTTATGTAACATTTACGCCGTTATCCAAAAGGTCTTTCTTTAATTGCTCTATCCCTGTGAAGGTAAAACTGCGTATGCCTAAGCGGCAGGCGCCCTCTATTAATTCCGAGCGGTCATCAGTATAAAAGACCTCCGGGGCAGAAGCCTTCAGGACATTCAACGCCTCTTGATATATAGAAGGATGCGGTTTTCTGAATCCCGATTCGTAAGAAGTAATCACGGTGTGGAAGGCATCAAACACGGAAAAATTCTTTTTTAGATAATCAAAGTGCAGGATATTTATATTGGACAAAAGCACAACCTTATAGCGCTTCTTTAAGGATTTGGCCAAAGCGTATACCGCCTGATTTTTTTCGCTTAAAAAGAATATCTCATTCCAGATAGGCAAAAACCCGTTATAATCTAATTTCAGATCGAGCGTTTCTTTTACCTTTAAGAAGAATTCCCGGGAGGAAATCTTCCCTTCCTCGAATAGCCCTGTGAGTTTGGAATCAAAGAAGAGATCAAATATCTCCTGGGCTGTTTTTGGGGTGAATCGGGATATTTTTTTTGCCGCTATTCTATGGTCAAAATCTACCACGACATTACCCAAATCAAATATTATGGCCTTTACTCTATTATTGCCTGTCAATTGTTCCCCTCTTTTTTCTTTTTGAATAAATCCAGGAACCTGTCTTCATATTCTTTATACACATTCCATTTATCAAGTTCGGTTTTAAGCTCATTGGCGCGCGAGATATCAGCCCTGGCCTGGCTGAAGAGTTTCTCGATATTTTCTTTTATCGAAACCGGTAGTTTCGTCAGCTGCGTCAAGGATTTTTTTATCTTTTCTATATCTTCTTCGCTGATCGGCCCAATAGGCGCGCCTAATTTAAGATAGTCCAGGAGCTTGTTGATTTCACCTTCCATAATATGCGCTTCTTCGTTAAGTTCAGAAAAATCTATTTTTATGTTGAGTATTTTAGCTAATGCCTCAAGGGTAGCGCCGCAGGCCCTGGGATTTTCAATCTGAATGGTATAAAGCGGTATCTCGCCCAAAAGGCAAAAACCATCAAAGCCCTCCCTTTTAGCTATCCCCAGGAATAGCCCGTTCATACCGCTGATCTGGCCTTCGGCTAGAAGCCGCAGGTTATGTTTCTTTAAGCTATCGGCCACCTCTCTTGAAGTAGCGGCAAACCATACCTTTGACGGCTGCGTATGATCGATTGCCTGCGGCATAGCCGCAAGGCTGATTACTGCTTTTACCCTCAAACTCCTGGCAACGGAAATAATCCTTTTACAGTAATCCTCTGCCTTTGCCAGATCCGGCTGGGCATTACTGATGAAAATAATCAAATCATTCCCTTCGGGCTTTCCGCCGGAATTCCTGGCGGACCCGCCGATCTTTGTGGCGGGATTTTTCCAATAATAGAATCTGCCAAAAGGCAGTTCCGGGACCTTCAGGATGCCCTCTGTGACAATGCTCTCCGTAAGATAGAAAAAATCTTCCGGAGGCACCTGGGCAAACTCTTCGGCTTTAAGTTTATGCACCAGGTGCGTCGCTGCCTTAAAAGCCACCTCTCCCATGCCCGGCCAGGCAGCGATAAAATAAGGCTTCTTTAATTTAGGATTCTTAGAAAATTTTATGCCTTCCATATATTTCTCCCTTCAAGCATTAAACTGATAAATTTTTAAAAATTCTTCCAATACCAAAGCGCCTTTATATAGATTATCGGCTTTTACGTATTCGTCTGTCGTATGGGCGCAGCCTGAGCATCCGAAACCAGTGGCAATCGCCGGTATGTTTTTATCCTGAAAAAAAGTGATGGTAGTAGCCCCTTCTGAACCTTTTATAGGGGAGGGAACTTTTATCTTCTTTGCCGCGGCCATAAAATATTCTACCAGGGGATGTCTTTTATCTATCTGATAAGGCTTTTGCATCCCTTCTATCTCTACCTTGAATTTAGGGTCCCGTTTTCGGATAATATTTTTTACGCCCTGTAAAATGATTCTTGGCGACATACCCGGGAGGAACCGTAAGTCTAACTCAAATTCGCACCAATCAGCTACGATATTTACCTTATCCCCGCCTTTTATGGTGCCGACATTTAAAGTAGGGGGCCTTAGATATTTATTTTTGGCGAAGGCGAATCTGTATACCTTTAATGCCTTGATTATGTCGATAGCGGCATCTATGGCATTAACGCCCTGCCAGGGATAAGCGCCGTGCGCCTTTTTACCCTGTATTTTTACTTTTAAATGCATGAGCCCTTTTTGGGCAATGATAATATCAAAATCGTCGGAATCTAAAACAACTGCTGCGTTTGGCCTGAGTATTCTCTTATCCAATAAAGGGATTAGCCCGAATGATGAACCGCTTTCTTCATCAGCCGTGGCTGCAAAAATCAGATTATAACCTAAGGTTGCGCCGTCTTCAACAATACTATTTATTGCCTCTAAGCTGCAGGCTAGATTTCCTTTGCAGTCAGTAGCGCCTAAACCGTAAATCCTTCCGGAGCGTACCTCGGCCGCAAAAGGAGAAAAATGCCAATTCTTGCCGCAGGGCACGGTGTCTAAGTGCGGGGTGATTAATAATGAGCGCTTTTTATCAACGCCCTCCAAAAACGCTACCACATTCGAGCGCCTCTTTCTAAAACCATAAATTTTTGTTTTTAATCCCAACCTATCGAGATAATTTTTTACAAAAACAGCGATTCTGTATTCGTCCCCGGGAGGATTCTCCGAATTTATCCGGATTAATTTCCGGGTAAGTTTTATAAGGCGTTTTTTATTTATCATTATTTTAAGGCGCTTTAAGGAAGGTTAAAAGCTGTAATTCAAGCTAAATGCTACGGCCTCGCTGTCAAACAGCTGGCCTTCTAAATTAACCCAGGTTTTTTGCGTAAGAGGCAAATCCAGGCCTAAAATTAAACCAATGCTTTTGGTGCGGTCAGACATCTTGCGCTTTTTGTCACCGGCTACTGTATGAATGTAGTCTATCCTGGACCATCTTGTCCCTAAATAGGGCGTAAATTTTTTTCCCGCCCATTGTTTAATAGATGGCGGGATCCCGCTTTTGCGGGAAAAATCATAAGAAACCAATAGAGAAGCCTGCCAGTCGTCTAATATCGCCTGATTCTTGACTGTCCCTAAATGGGTACTCTTAGGATGCACGCTGATGTGCTGGAAACCAAAAACCATTTTCAGATTTCCTTTATCGTAAAGCCTTAAACGCAGGCCATAACCGCCGGCAAACCCGGTGCGATAATCAACCTCGTCGCTTGTTGTGGGGCGCTGTTTGATATTGCCCGCCCCTCCTTTTAAATCTATAGAGAGCCAGTCGTATACGCCGTAGGAGAGAAGGAGAAAATTTTGAAAGCTTCTTACTTTTCCGTATTCGTTTTCCAGGTATCTTTTAAAAATAGTGTGGGTCTGGACCCCGGTAAAGAACTCTTTTTTCTCGGGCATTTTTGTCCCATAGCAGGGGGCTGCGTAAATAAAATTCCAAGCACCAAGCACCAAATTACAAACAATTACCAGTGGACAAATAACCAATGACCAAAATATAAGTTTAGAATTTTGGACATTGGATATTTGAATTTGTTTGTGATTTGTAATTTGTAATTTGTAATTTATTATCTTAACGGGCATATTTCACATCTCGGTTTATTCTTCAGGCAGAACTCCTTGCCTAATTTTACCAGCAGGGCGTGGTATTCATTAAATAATTTTACGCTTTTCTTTAGATTCTGCATAAATAAATTTTGCGTTTGGTGATAATCGGCGCCCTCCGGGATAAAGCGGTGGCGCGAGAGTATCCTTCTGGTATAGGCATCTACCACGAAAACAGGCTTATTTAATGCATAGAGTAATATGGAATCCGCGGTCTCAGGGCCTATGCCTTTTACGCCAAGCAACTGATTACGCAAAGCCAGGGTATCCGAATTTAACATCCCTTCCAAGCCCTGATAATATTTGAGGAAAAACCTTAAAAAAATTTTCAACCTCTCTGCTTTAATATTGTAGTAACCAGCCGGCCTTATCAGCAAGGCCAGCCTTTTAGAAGAGAGCTTGTAGAGTTTATCTGCCGTCAAGACCTTGTGTTTTTTGAGATTATTTATTGCCTTTTCTACGTTCAGCCAGCTGGTATTCTGGGTGAGGATTGCCCCGACCATAACCTCAAAAGGGCTATCTCCCGGCCACCAATGCTGCGGCCCGAAATAAGAATACAGCTTTTTATAAATGAGATTAAGCTTAGGCTTCATTGCTTAAGCTCTAAGGGATTATAGTTATAGTAGGCAAACAGGGCATAAACAGTCCCTGCCACCGAACCCGTGGATTCGCCCTTAGGAGTCATCCATCCATGGCCTGTATCTACAAAATCCTGCGTGGCGTAAGGAAGGCAGCTTTCGCCTTGGCCGGAGGGAGAAGGGCTAGAGATAATCATATTGCCTAATTGGTTGAGGTAATCGTCGGCTTTCAGGGCATATGACCTGGCCTTAGCAACCATATCTTTCTTATAATAAAAATCTGCCATGATTTTAAAGGCGATGACCATCTGGCCGGTCCACTCCGAAGAAACCACGCCCCCCCTGGCGAGGTGTCTTTGCGGGGCAAAATCAAAACCCTTCACTTTTACGGTTTGCCCCTCGGGCCTCTGATAAGAAACTTCGACACCACAATTTTTTTCCGCAAATTCCACGATCATACCGGGATTCATGCCTAATTCTTCTAATTTTTCCGGGCCGATGGCGGCAATGGACCAGGCATAGGTATCGGTAGCAATAGTCGAATCCCCCTTGCCGCGCTTAATAGGGATGTCGGCCTTATCATAAGTATGCTTGGTTAACCAGGCTAATATTTTATCCCTGGCATCAAGATATCTTTTCTTGGCCGTGATTTTATAGAGCATGTTAAAAAACGCGTAGGCATCAAGGTTGTGCTCGGTGGCATACCAGGTTGCGTTCGGCCCGCCGCGTAAGCCTCCCTCGCTATCCTGATTCTGTAAATCCATTATATCTGAAGCGATCTCTTCGGCTGTTTTCAAATAGTTATGGTCCTGGCTCTTTTGGGTATATTGCAATATGGCTATACCCAGCCAAATATTGGGGCCGCTATGTACAATAGCCTCCGCAGGGTTTCCGTCATTGACATAATATGCGTTATAAAAACTCCTTCCCTGCCGTTTTGCCTTCTTAGCAAAGAAGTCTAACATTCTTCTTGCCCGCTCAAAATCGGAAAAGTTTGTATAGGCCTGAGCTACCAGGGACTGGTCATAAGTAAACCCCAAATTGGCCATATCGTTATCCCCCTCAAAACTCATCACCAGGCCCGTGTGCGGATTCTGATGTACTTTTAACCACTGGTACATCTTGTCCAGGTTTGCCTTCTCTAGGGTAGCCTTCTTCTGGTCCAAGCGCAGGAGGTCTTCGGTAACCTTGTTTTCTTTATGTTGTACGGCGATTAGTTGTTCCTGCAGGATAGCCTTTTCCCGGGTCAACTGCTCCAGCAAACTATTGAATTCTCCTATCTTCTTGGCTGTTTCGCTCTCCTTAAACTTAACCTTCTCCTCCAACTTTGCTTTTTCCTCTAATCGAATCTTTTCACTTAAGGCGCCCTTTTCGTCCTCTACTGTCTGCATACGCAGCTCTAGCGCCTGAATCTTCAATTGCAAGTCTTCCCTTTCCTTATTTATCTGTTTTATCGTCTGTTTAGCAACGCTGGACTCCTGTAAAATATTGACCAGTTGTTCAACGAGGACCTTATTGCCTTTGATTAGTTTTAGGTTTATGTAGCTTCCGGCGGCAAAGCCTAAGCCGAGTATAAAAATTATAGTAAACACAACCGGGGCAAATAATCTTTTTGTTATTGCGTAACGTATCAACCGGCTGTTCGCCGAAGAGGCAATTTCTTCGTAACTTAATCCTATAAGGTGTTTATCAGGCTGCGTGGCTATATCTTTAACCCATGTCACCTTTGCGGATGCTGATGCCGGATTTATTGCCAGGGGTATTTCTATATTCAAAGCCAGCTTCACCTGCCGGCCCTTGACGAGGTTAACCAATTCGGGTTTTAAATTATTGACCGAAAGGCATATGCCGCCTTTACTGATATTATTAGTAAAACCCTGCAGCCAATCAGAAAATTCCTGCTTGCCATCGAGGCTTAAGATGCGGAATTGCACGGGGAATACCGAGTCCAACCTGATATACTGCCTGCGTTCTTGCCCCAGGGGGTCCTTCTTGGGTGCCATCTTTATCCTTTCTCCAGAACTATCCTCTGCTTGATCTTCTTGGCCAGGCCTTCAAAGAAAACTTTAAAATCGGGGTATTCCTTTTCGGGAACAATACTCTTTTTTAATTCTATCCTCTGCCTAAAGTATATCTTATTATTTTTTTGGTTATATTCAACTATAAATTTAAACCATGGGGAATCTTCCAAAACGCCCGGCGGCATATGACTTACGCTGAAATACTGCGGGATTTCTATTTCGACGGCGGCCTCTTCAATATCTAAAACGGAGAAGTCTATCGGGTATTTACGGTTATCTTTTGCCGTTAGCGTTGTATCCAGGTGAGCCAACTGCGGCATAATCCTATTCTCTCCGGCAACGGTAAAGTACTCCGGGCCCTTAAAGGAATATCTTAATACTACCGGCGTATTAAGATCGGATACGTTTTCTATATTATATTTATCCAGCGTTGCCCCTATGGAGATAGACTGTATTCTCTCTTTCAGCGCCTCGCGAATCAGCTCCGGAGGCGTATAAAGTATCCAATACCTCTGCGCCTGGTCATAAATTCCATAAGTAAAAATAGCTCCTTCAACGGCTATACTCTCATCGCTGTTAATTTTAACCATGAGTTCCTGTTTTTTAAGGTTGTGGCTGGCCGGATATAGCGGCGTATCCAGGATTTGATAACCGTTTTCTTTGACTATTAACGCCGCGCGGCCCTGGTCATCTTCCGGCAGGTCGCCGAAGGGGCAAGTCTGGGCAGTAGGGTCCATAAAAATAATTTTATCTTTTAGCTCCACCGCGGCAATACAATGATTGAAAAACATCGCCGGGAAATCTTCGTTTAAAGCATAGGACGCCCTGGTTGGTATAAGCACCGGCCAGGCGGAAAGGCCCGCCTCCTTTAATATAGTCACTAAGAGTATTGCCTGGTCTTTACAGTCGCCGTATTTATTCCGGAAAATATCCGCGGCTGGGTGCGGTTCATAGCCTGCCTGCCCGTATTCTACCGCTACGTAACGGATTTTTTGGGCGCAAAAATTATAAATTGTCTTGGCCTTTTCTTCTTCGGAACCGCAATTTACAGTTAATTCCCGGACCTTACTTTTTATGGCTGAATCCGCCCTGATCGTTTCCTGCGCCAGTTTCCACCACCAGGCATAAACCTCCTGCCAGGACGAAAATGTAGAGGCAAGGACCGAAGGATTTATTTGCGCATCCGGCGGCATATTGGATTCAGGGATGATTTGAGGAATATCCTTAAAATGCCAGCCGTAAATCAAACGGCCATCCTCTTGCTGCGGCTGGCACTTGAGATTGGCGCCAAAATCATTATATTTATCGTTTAATGTCTTTATGTGTAACGGCTTGTCTTTAGGTAAAACAATGCTAAAATGTGCCGTCATAATCGGCTCTTGCGCCTGCAGCGGGTAAACGGTAAAAAAATCTTTTTTATTAATCAGTTGATTGCGCAGGATCTTTACTTTATATTCTATACTTGCGCCTTCGGTGATCTCTGGGAAAGAAATTATATAAACGCGCGCGTTACTGTAAAGGGGAAAGTTCAAATATTTGGAAACATCGCGTATATGGCGGCTGCCTACCTCTACGACCGTGCCATCCGGCTTGATGATACGGGCATACTCCAATTCCACCTTCTCATAGGTAGAATCATACTCTATCTGGCTTTCTGAGAATTCCTCCTTGCCTCTTTCGTTTAGAATTTTGACTAAGTAGCGCAGGGTTGAAACCTGGGTATTCTGCGCGGTAACCTCTATTCTTTCATCGCAGAATAATACAAGCGCCCCTGCCTGCGGGTATTCAGCCTGCGTGGGTGCAGCCTTTAAAATATCGTAAACTTCAGGGTCGATATCTTTTATCTGCCTGGGCACTGATGCCTTCTCGATAATGTCTATCCGTTCCATGGCAAGGGGGGAGAATTCTTTACCCTGTATCTTCTTATAAAGGGCGAGTGCCGTGTCAAAGAGGTTTAGTTTTTCGCAGGTTAAGCCATAATAATAGAGATATTCATCGTCGCTGCTTTTCTCCTTGGCAAAGGCCTCCAGCGCGTCGGTAAAATTACCCATCCGATAATAGGCAATCGCCAGAAATTTCTTTGCCTCGGGGTAATCGGCCTGCTTAAATTCTTCTATTGCCTGTTTTAATTCTCCCTGATTATAGTATAACCGGCCCAACTCAAAACGCAACCTGGCTGAATCCTTGTCTTTAGCAATTAAATCTTTATAGAGGCTGACCGCGCGCTGATAATAATTTTCGGATGCCTTAAGATAATCCTGTGCCTGCTGTACTTCATCTTTTTGCGCGCAGCCGGATAAAATTCCAATAACCAAACACCAAATTACAAACAATGTCCAATGACCAAAACTTATAGGCTTGGAATTTGGAAATTGAGATTTGGAAATTGTTTGGGATGTGGAATTTGGGATTCGGGATTTAAATTTTGTTAAATTATTTTCTATATTTATAATACGCACTGCAAGCTCCTTCGTTTGAGACCATACAGGGGCCTATGGGGTGCTCCGGACAACAGGCCTTTGAGAATAAGGGGCATACTTGCGGAGAAATCAGGCCTTTTAAAACATCGCCGCATCGGCATTTTGGTCGTTGGTCGTTGGTCGTTGGTCGTTGGTCGTTAAAAGAGAAATTTTTCTCGGCGTCAAATAGGGAGAATTCGTCTTTTATCTTAAGCCCGCTATCAGGGATTTTGCCTAAGCCGCGCCAGGAAGCAGAAGATACTTTAAAGACCCGGGAAATAACTTTTTTGGCGGCCGGATTTCCCTGCGGGCTTACTGCGCGCGTATATTGATTTTTAAGGCAGGGCTTATGCCTGAGGAATTGCTGTATGAGAAAGTAAATACCTTCTAAAATATCCAAAGGCTCAAAACCTGTGATACAGCAGCCTATTTTATATTTTTTTAGGATAAATTCGTATGCCTGGGTGCCGATGATACAGGAGACATGCCCCGGGCAGAGAAAACCAGAGAGTTTTAACCTTTTATCCCTGGCCAGATAATCCATTGCCGGCGGAATCAGCTTCAGCGAAGATAGAAAAAAAAGGTTCTTTAAATTCTGTTTCTTCGCCGAAAGAAGGCTCAAGGCTATAGTAGGGGCTGTAGTTTCAAAGCCTACGGCTAAAAATATCACTTTTTTAAGTGGGCTCTGCCGGGCAACCGTCAGGCTATCCAGCGCAGAATAAACTATCCTGACATTGCCATTTTTGGCGCGTTCTTTCTCCAGGCTGGATTTTGTGCCGGGGACCCGCAGCATATCCCCAAAGGTCAGAATCAGGTTATCTTTATCTTGAGCGAGCTGTATTGCCCGGTCAATGTATTCCTGGGGGCTGACGCATACCGGGCATCCCGGCCCGGAGATTAATTTTAAATTATCCGGGAGGAGCTTATCCAGGCCGAATCTGAAAAAATTCTGCGTATGCGTGCCGCAAACCTCCATAATATTTATATTCTGGCGCGGCATGATAGAATTTATTCTCTGCGAAATTTTATTAATCAGCCCGATATCGCGGAATTCATCAACGTATCTCATCTACTAACCTAAGGGTCTCCTTTGCCTTGCCCGGGTCTAATTTCTCTATGGCAAAGCCGGCATGGACAATGATATAATCCCCGGCTTTTGCCCGCGGCAACATCTGGATATTGGCCCTGCGTATAAGCCCGCCTGCTTCCACTTCGGCAAACTCACCGCTAATACTTTTTATTCTCATGGGAATAGCCAGGCACATCTCTTAATCCCTGAAATTCGCTATCGCTGCCTGCCCCAAAGAAATACCGGAATCATTAGAAGACAGCTTATTATGCGTAAATACCCGAAAATCTTCCTTATATAATAAATCCAAAACCATTCTAAGTAAAAGGTTATTTTGAAAAACGCCTCCGGATAAAACTACTGTATTTATTTTATTTTCTTTTCTTAAAATCAGGCACATCTTTCTGGCCATTTGCGCTATCGTCAGATGGAACCGGTAAGCAACCTTCTCTCTTGGTTCCCTGTTTTTTAAATCTGCGATTATTTCTTTAAACATTAGGGCAGGGTCTAGAATATACGTATCATTGTCTTTACTGATTTTAAATTTATAGCTTATGGCTGATAGCTTACAGCTTACAGCTATTTTTTCTAACTCCATGGCTAATTCTGCTTCGAATTTAGCCTCGGCCTTGCCTAAGACGAGGCTTGCTGCGGCGTCAAAGAGCCGGCCCATACTGCTGGTTAAGGGAGAATTGAAGCCCGCTAAATACATCTTTTTTAAAACCCCCCACTTCTCCCGTTTTATTTTTTTTAGTAAATCCAGCCCTAAATTTAGGAATCTATCTTTATATATCAGGTAAAGCCAGATAATAGCCAGCCTGATAGGTTCTGATATTGCTCTCTCTGCGCCTAAGAGGGGAATTTCTTTTAAATGCGCCGCCCTTTTAAAGTTTTTATAATTACAAATAAAAAATTCCCCGCCCCAGAGCCGGTTATCAGCGCCTAACCCTGTGCCATCAAAGGCCACGCCAATTACTTTTTGATTCTTAAGGCTATTTTCAACCATGCAGGAAGCAATGTGGGCGTGGTGGTGCTGGATAAGCTGTAAGCTGTAAGCTGTAAGCTGTAAGTTTTGGCCGTATTTAGTGGATTGATATTCAGGATGCAGATCACAAGCAATAATCTTGGGGTTCTTTTTCAAGAAATATTTTACACTTTTCTCAAAACTAAAAAAATCTCCCGGATTATTTAAATCTGCATGTAAAGGGCTCATATATGCATAATTACCCCGGGTGAAACAAACCCTGTTTTTTTTCTGCGGCCCCAAGGCCAAAACCGCTTTTTTTATCTTAAAGGGAAGTTTTATTTTTTTAAGTTCCACGTGTTAGTAAAGAATGGTATTCTTGCATAAAAAACCGGGTAATTCTATACCTGCCTGTGCCTTTGCCGGCCCTCTGTTTTTCTACGGCTGCCAAAGGCATAATCCCCAGCAGAGAATTAGTCAGGAATGCCTCATCAGCAGCATACAAATCGGGTAGGCTAAGATTACCCTCATACGCCTTAATATGATATTTTTTTGCCAGGTCCAATACGGCCTTACGGGTAATGCCGTTTAAACAACCGCATTCTAAGGCAGGCGTCCATAATTCCTGATTTTTTACTAAGAATATGTTAGTACTGCTGCCTTCACAAATATAACCTCTGGGGTTCAAGATAACCGACTCGTCAAAACCCTGCTCTTTCGCCTGCTGGTAAGCTAACCTGTATAAAAGATAACTGGTCGTCTTAAGCTGCGCTAAATGAGAACCCTCGTTTTGCCTGAAGGAAGAAACGCAGGCACGAAAACCATTTTTATACTTTGCGTAACTATAGGGGCAATATTTTTTGACGCTGACCAGAGTATCTGCCCCCGCCGCGAATTTCCAAAGAGTCAACCTGACGCGGGCATCCGTAAAAGCATTGGTTTTCACTGTCTCCTGGATAATCCCTTTTAATTTATTCCGGGAATAAGGCATGTTTATGCCGATTAATTTACAGGAACGGTTAATTCTTTCTAAATGCGCATTAAAATAAACTATCTTCTCATGATATGCGCGCATCGTTTCAAATAACCCCCAGCCGTATAAAAATCCGGGCGTTAAAATTGATATTTTCGCCTCACGCAAAGGTAAAAACTTACCATTTAAAAAAATGATTTCTTTCATTCTACGGTTCGTTATTGCGTTACTTGCTTTTGAACGCTATAACGCGTTTATTGCCTCCATCATCGCCTTAGCCTTCACCAGCGTCTCTTCATATTCGGCTTGCGGCCTTGAGTCTGCGACAATGCCACCGCCTACGCTAAAATAAAGCTTATCTTCTTTTTTCAAAATAGTGCGGATTAAGATATTCAAGTCCATATTGCCGCAAAAGCTCAAATAACCCAGGCAGCCTGTATATATAGACCTCCTGCTTGGTTCCAATTCTTCAATAATTTCCATGGCGCGGATTTTCGGGCAGCCGGTAATTGAGCCTCCGGGGAAACAGGCGCGGATGAGATCAAGGTTATCTTTATTTTTATGCAGCGAGCCATAGACACTAGCCGTAGTCTGGAATACGGTGCTATACTCTTCTAATTGCCTAAAGGTATCTACCTTTATGGAATCATAATTGCAGACACGGCCCAAATCATTCCTCTCTAAATCCACGATCATGGCCAACTCTGCCTTGTCTTTAGCGCTATCCAAGAGTTCTTTTTTTAATTTTGCATCTTTTATCCGGTTTTGAGAACGCGCTCGCGTGCCTTTCATCGGGCGCGTAGTTACCCGCCCAGCCTGTAACCTTAAAAAGCCCTCCGGAGAAGAGCTTAAGATCTGCTGGCCTCCTGCATCAAAATAACTGCTAAAATAAGAAGGGCTGATTTTGCGCAGGCGCCGATAGATTTCCCAGCCGGATAAAGTTGCCTGGGCCTGAAATTCCTGCGCCAGATTGACCTGATAGATATCGCCCCTTCTGATATATTCCTTGGCTTTTTTTACCGCTAAAATATAACCTTCTTTTGTAAAATTTGATTTTAATCCAAGGGGCTTATTCTGGGGTTTATTCTTTCCGTTACCTGACTCGCATGTATTAATACGCGAAAGTAACCTCTCTATCTTTCTGACATTAGATTCACAGAGCGTTTTTTCCAGGCGGTATTTTTTCTCAGGAAACCCTACTGAGGATATATGCGTTATTTTTTTTAAATGGTCGAGGATGATTACGGTATTGTAGAAGGCAAATAGGCAATCCGGGATCCCCGGGCTTGGTTTAGGTTTAATCTTTAACTTCTTTTCTAAAATAAACCCCAGGTCATAGGCCAAATACCCCACTGCGCCTCCTAAAAAAGGAGGGCCGTTTTTATGATTAGCAACCTTATATCGAGCCAAAATTTCTCTTAATTTCGGTAAGGGGTCTTCTCCTTTCGTTTCTAAGATATAAAAAGGGTCAATACCCAAAAAGGAATACCTGCCCAGAAGATTTGCGTTCAGGCTGCTATCTAAGAAGAAACAGTTCTTCTCCTGCCTTAGGGCGGTAAAAATCTCAAAAGGCGTAAACTTTAATTTATACGATTTCAAGATGGAGTATGCCATCTACCCTAAAAGTGCGTTCTTCTTTTCTAAGGCAACAGTAGCCTACTAAATAATGCCTGTTCTTCTCCTGTTTGATTTCTTTGGGGATAACCTCGCGCTCTGAAACCGTGGCACTGGAACTGGAGAGATATTTTATTTTCAGGCTCACCCTCAGGTCTAAGGCCTGTTGTATCTTGGCGAGCTTCTGGTTATTTATATCCTCTAAAAAAGCGGAATTCAGGCCGAAGAGCCCGAGGAAATTTTGAAAATCCATGATGCCTTTATCCTGCAATATTGCCTTTAATTTATGGAATACCTCCAGCGTTAATTCTACGTCGGAGAGCGCGCGGTGTTTCTGCGCGGCCTTTACTCCGAGTTTATCCGCCACAAACCATAAGGCATAACGCTCCAGGCGCGGCAGGATTCTTCTGGCCATTTTTAAGATGTCCACGACCGCATTATTGTAAGTTAGTGTTTTGCCTATGGACTTAAGTTCGCTATTTAAAAATTCTAAATCAAATCCGGCGTTATAAGAACATAGGCAGCTGCCCTGAATAAAATCCAGGAATTTCGGCAGCACTGTCTCTATGCCGGGGGCATCCCGCAGCATCTCCTGCGTAATCTTATTAACGGCAAAGGCAGCCTCGGAGATCATCCGGCGGGGATTAACCAGCTCCTGGAAAACGGCTATTCTTTTCTCGCCTATAAACCTGATGCCGGCAATTTCTACTATCTTGTCGCCTGATTCCGGCTCTAAACCGGTTGTCTCAGTATCAAAGATAGTAAATTCTACTTCATCTATATTTTTATCCATTTTTTCTCTCTGCGATATAAGCCGGGACCAGCCTTAAAGGATGATAAGAGAGCTTCACCTTCTGCAGGTTTTCTAACCCCGAATCATCCATAATATTTATGTATTTATAGCCCTTTAAATCCTGGCAGAACCTGCTAAAGACAAATTGGCTTAGGCCCTTGATAGACAGGTCTGTTATCTCGTATAATATGGAGAAGGTATCTTTATTCAATTTAAAGCCGAATGTAAAGGCCCTGATTTGTTTATTTATTCTCACCAGCCCTCCTGTAAAATTTAAATCCGCATAATTTGCCAACGCGTTTTTCAGTGATTTGCGGCTATCCTCCAGCATGGCCTGATAAATATGGTCTTGATTTTTCCCCTGGCGTTCTCTCATCCAGGAATCGTAGAGCTTTAAACATCCGTCTCTATCTTTTGAGGAAAAGGGTAGATATTGGAATGCGTAGTGCTTGATAAAATAATTAAAGCTGGCGCGTTTAGATTTGAATTTATTGCCGCTCAACCGGGCTAAATCACTCCTTAGGCACAGGTAATCGTAAGACTTATTCCGGCAGATAAAACCCGCTTTTTCATAAAAAGCAATTTCCTTCTCCTCGATATTTTCTATGCGTGATACGTCTTTGTTTTTATTAAACCTGTCCAAAGCCCGAAAAACTTTCTGAATAGCTTGTAGATTCTGTGTTTTGGCTAAAGGCGCAAGATACAAAAAACAGCCCATCTTATCCTTAAAAAATACACAGAGGCTATTTTCAATTACCGCCCAACGGATATCGAAAAGTTTTTTCCAGATATAGATATTTTCAAAGGTATAGACGCAAAGCTCATGCCTAGTCAGCTTCAAAAATTTATTGAATAGACCTTTATCTTTTAAGGATAAATCCTTAAGCTTCATCGGGTAACCCTAATTCGATGATGTCCAGGACTTCTTCGTAGGCCTGGATAATCTGGGGATTGTCTTTTAAAATTTCAACCTGAGCAGGGGAGTTGAGAAAATTAATTAAATAATCAGTATAAGCCTTGAACTCTTTGTCCTTTAAATGTTCTCTGACGTAAGGGCAATTTAAATCCAGCGTCAGGATAACTTTCTTGTCCCTTAAATTAATCAGAAAAGGGTACAACTGGCATTCAAAGGGCCGCAAGCCATAGATTTTACACTTATTATCTTTTGCCTCTAAAAAAGGACAGATAAAACCCTCACCCTGCGGGTTGGGTATGGGAAGCAGTTTTTTCTGCGCAGAAATAAGCGCAGGGGGGATCTTCTGGTCCAATAAATCCTGTATCTCCTCGTCTAAAAGGCAGGGCGACCAGGCAGAACCCATCTCTTTAAACCTGCAGCAACCCTGGCATTTTAAACAAAACTGTTGAGGAATAACCTGTTTAATCATTTTACAATACTGCCTACCTGAACTTTTCTCTGCGGGCTGACAATGGTAATGCCTGCTTCATCAGAGGCGGCCAAAAGCATGCCTTGGCTCTCTACGCCCCGCAATAGCGCCGGCTCTAAATTATCTACCACCACTACCTGCCTGCCTATGAGGTCCTCCTTGCTGTAATAATTCTTAATCCCGGCTACGAGTTGTTTGGTTTTATCCCCTAAATCTACGATCACCACATAAAGCTTATCGGCATTAGGATGCTCCTGGACCTCTTTTATTGTGGCTACCTTTAACTCTAATTTCCTGAAGTCTTCTATTGTCGCCATTTTATCTCTCCTGGTTAGAAATTAAATATCCTGATAGAACGATACGCCGGCTCCCTGGTCTAAATACCGCCTCATCTATAAAGACAGGTCTTTGAGACAAAAACCCATAGAAAAGATAAGAGCAGTTTTTTGAGCATTTCCGAGGGTAGAGAAGGCGTTTATTTTTGGCGGGACCTATTCCGTAGGGCTCTAACTTCTTAAAGATCCCGAATGAAGATAAGATACCACAAGAGATTCCTTAGGGCAAGCTCTTTTAGGCATTGTGCGCTAGTAACTATTGCCGCTAATATAACCCCAATCCGAAGTCCGCATTGCGCGAACAGCGAATTTTAAACCTGCTTTTTCTGATTTTGCCATTCTTTATCCGAATTTTAGCCAGAGATAGAAAGGCCCAAAGAAAAACAGCGACAAGGGTTCCTAAGGTAATGCATATAAATAGCATCCTTCTCCCCTGCCTATCTTATATTTAACCTGTTTTCTTTTCGCTTACGATTATTCATAAAAACGAATAGCAATGAAAATAGAATCGCAAGAACAAAAACTCCACATTGTTGCAACATAATCACCGGCATCCTTATTTCCTATTTCTTTAGTCTTTTTAGCGTCTTGGAATCTTCTCCGCCAAGGCCCTTCCTAAATATTCTACTAAAACAAAAAATAAACATACTAAGAATAAAACCCCATGATATTATCATAAATATCCAGCCAATGAGTTTCATTTAAATATGCCTCTTTCCTAGAGTATCAACTGTTATTTCTTACTTTTAAAGCCGGTTATTATTTTTGCTCCGACGCGCCCGTTTTATGCTTTTAAATTTTTCCTTCAAACACAAAACCATTAAGAAGTTTATAGAGGTTATCTTTAAACCTATTATTGTTAATGAACTTATCAGCAATCGCGATCGCCTTCCCTGAAAGCCTTTTTCTTAAAGCGCGGTTTCTTATCAAAAGATCATATTTCCCGGAAAAATCCCCGCTATTTACGTCAAAAAATAACGCGGCATCCTTAAATTTCTCCAAAACCGGAAGCCGGTTTAAAAGTAAGGCATTATTGCAGAGCGCGCTTTCGTGGGTGCTTAAAGAAAACGATTCGCTTAGGGAGCTGTTAATATAGATATCGCTTAAATAATAATACTGGAATAATTCGCTTTTATCCAAATATTTTTTATAAAAAAATTGCCCGGGGAACCGTCCGCACAGGCGCAATAATCTTTCATACAGGTCTTTCTCCAGTGACCTACCTACAAAAAAAAGCTTAAGATGCCGGTGCTTCCTAAGAATCATAGGCGCTTCTTTGAGTAAAATATGGGCCCCCTTTATCCTCTCAAGCCTGCCTACATAAAGTGAAACTATATCATTCTTTTTAATCTTATGCCTATCCCTTATCTCTTCCATCCTCTTTTTATCTATCCCGAAGGTTTCAACCGTATTCTCGATAACAACCACTTTATCTATAAAAGAGGGGAAATATCTGATAAAATTATCATATTCATAGGTAGAAGGACAGATTATCCTGTCTGCTAATTCAATCATTTTCTCCTGGTTATACAAGAAGTGGTTTAATGTCCTGAACCCAGATTCTTTCTCTCTTCTTAATATGCTGTGGAAGTGATATATAATCTTGGGCTTTCTTCTTTTTTGTACCGTAAGCTTTTTAAGCTCTTTAGTCCAGTTAACAAAATGATGGATTATATAGCCAAAATTACACCAGTCATAATCCCTTAAGAACGCCCCAAGATTAGGATAATTTTTGATGGAATTGTCCGAAAATAGCAGCTTAACGGGATCTTTTCTGGCGAAACCAGAGCTTATAAGAACGTAGGTTTCATAACCCAAAGCCAAAAGGGCATCCCTGCTTTGCTCTACAATCTGACCGACGCCGCCACAGTATGATTTTCCGATGGGGTATTCAAATGAAATAAGAAGTATTTTCTTCACGGTAAGAGCCCTCTCAAGAGCTAAAAATGCCTTCCCAAAAATCTATTTTTCCGGGGGATAAACAAATAAACGGAAAGGTTTTGGGTTTTTATTTATCCAAGGCCTTAAGATATTTATAGTAATCGCTATCAGTAGTCAGGATCACCGTTGATTTTTCGTCAATAGTGCCTTTATATGTTTCCAGCGTCTTCAGGAACGAATAAAATTCGGGATTCTGTTCATAAGAGCTGGCATAGATATTTATCGCCTCAGCGTCAGCTTTTCCAACAATAGCCTGCGCCTTCCTATAAGCCTCTGAAGTTATTAATTTCAACTCTTTGCCGATCTGCCCCTCTATTTCGGCCGCTTTTCCAAAACCCTCTGAACGGTATTTTTCGGCAGCGCGTTTTCTTTCCGCGATCATCCTGTCATAGACTTTATTCCGTACCTCCTCTACATAATTTATGCGCTTTATGCGCACATCCATAATCTCAATGCCATATTGAGGGGCAAGTACCTTCGCCTTTTCCAATATAGAACGGGTCAATTGCTGCCTTCCGATATCTATACGCTCAAGCGCTTCTTCGCTGACTATAGCGTCTTCCCCTAAATCCTTGCTCTCAAGTATACGGTTTGAATCCCTTACTGCCTCAACTAAAAGATTTCCGGTAACAGCGTCCCTGGTGGCCGAGTTAATAATATCATTGAGCCTGCTACTGGCGCTTATCTCATTGCCTACAGACTGCAAAAACTTTAGCGCGTCCACTATTTTCCAGCGCGCTGTCGTATCTACCCAGATATATTTCTTATCTTTTGTGGGTATCTGATTCGGGTCACCGTCCCATTCTAAAAGCCTCTTCTCAAAATAATGCGCCTGCTGAATAAAAGGCGTTTTAAAATGCAGGCCCGAGGATGTTATAGGGTCTCCTACTGGTTTGCCGAACTGGGTAATCACTACTTGTTTCGTTTCATCCACAATAAACAACGCCCCGCTTGCAAACGCAAGAAAAACAATTATAACCAGAAAAAAAACTAATCCCAAAATTGCTCCCAATCTGCCTTCTTTCATTGTTGCGGCCCTCCTTTCTTGCCTATATCCAATAACGGCAATATGGAAGATTGCCTTGGGTCAATAATATATTTTTCTTTCACCTTAGGCAGGACCTCAGCAAGGGTTTCAAGATAGAACCTTTTACGGGTGATCTCCGGGGCTTTCTTGTATTCGCCTAAAGTTGCCAAAAACCTCTCTGACTCGCCCTTGGCCCTGTTTATCTTATCAAGAGAATACCCCTCTGCTTCACGAATAGTCTTTTCAGCTTCACCCTTAGCCCTTGGTATAGCCTTATTATATGCCTCCCAGGCCTGGTTAATCATTTTCTCTTTTTCCTGCTTTGCTTCATTAACTTCGTTAAAAGCCGGCTTTACCTTATCCGGAGGGTTTACATCCAGCAATTTCACCGTAATAACCTGGATCCCGGTCTGATAATCATCTAATATCTTCTGCATTTCAACTTGGGCTAGGTGATCTATTTCTTCCCTCTTAATAGTCAACACCTCATCCACAGTATAATCTCCCACAAGCCGGCGCATAATTATTTCAGAAACATCTCTTATAACATTGCGCGGGTTACGCACTACGAACAATAATTTTATTGGGTCTTTTATTTTAAATTGGACAATCCATCGGACATCAAGTATGTTTAAGTCCCCGGTAAGCATTAACGACTGTTCTAAATCCGAACTATAAGAATGCCTCTGGTTAAACTCTGCGCCCGCGCCGTTTACCCCAAACTCCTCCTTAAAAATCTTCTCCACTTTTATAGGAGTTACTTTATCGATACCAAAAGGGATCTTGGCATGCAGCCCCGGAGAACTTAAGCCCGTATATCTGCCAAATCTCTGCATTACCCCTACCTCATCCGGGCCTATCGAGTATATAACGCCTCTTAAGCCTATAATGGCAAGTAAACCAAATATTATCAAAGGAACATACTTGCCGTAATCGCGAAGCCTCTTCCTGCCTATATCAATTATTTCATCAGGCGTAGGAGTATTTTGCCATTCCATAAGGGCTCCTTTCTTTTTTAGTACCTGTTAATAAAATAGAAAAGCCGCCACCTGTAATAAACGCAGATGGCGGCCCGACCACCTAAAAACCTTCAGGGGAATTCCCCTGAACCCATTTTATCTATTATAAAACTTAACTACATTTATTAGTCTACTATTATTATATTCCTTGTCAAGAATAATCGAAAGAAAGATTTAGGGGAATCCGAAGCTTGCATAAAATCCTTTCGCCTCACTTATAGTTATAGTATGTTAAAATTAATGTATTATTATATCTTCCGCTTTTTTTAAAGCATATTTTGTGCATAAAGGCCCAATTAGTTCATATACAACTGTAGTAGCCACAATTGTAGTAAAAATCATATTCCCTACTTGTGGGAAATCGCCCTTAACAATAAGCGCGCACCCTAAAGCTACGCCTGCCTGAGGAATTAAGGCATAACCCAAATATTTTCTTACGCTATTTGTGGACTTAGAAATTTTTGCGCCCAAATTTGCTCCCAGCATTTTACCTGTTACCCTAAAAATAAGATAACTTAAGCCGATTAAACTGAGTTTATTTAAAATGCCTACCTCTAAATTTGCGCCGGCTAGGACAAAAAAGAGTAAAAATAAAGGCGAATCTACCATTTTCAAGCTATCAAAAAATTTAAAATAATAGCGATTTAAGTTAACCAATGCCGCGCCTAAAAACATACTGGCCAAAAGAACAGACAGATTCAACCAAATAGCAATACCAATATTTAAGAATACCAAACCCAAAGTTAAAATTAGTAAATCTGCTTGCGTACGTACAAATCTATAGATTATAGACAGCAGAACCGCTATGGAGGCTCCTAAAATAAAGGAACCGAATATGCTCAAAAGCGAATTAAAAAATACTTTTATCATAAAAGATGCTGCTACGGTATGTGCGTAAATGGCCTGTGATATGGCAAGGGAAACAGCGAATATAATAAGGCACCAGGCATCATCAATAGCCACGACACCAAGAAGCGTATCCGTAAAATTACCTCTTGCGCGATATTCTCTTATTACCATCACTGTCGCAGCAGGCGCTGTTGCAGATGAAATTGCCCCGAAAATTAAAGATATATAGAACGGCTGTCGTAAAAGAAAATAAAAAGCAGAAGTAACTAATGCCAGGGCCCCGCAAGCCTCCAAAACTGAAATCCATATAACTGCCTTGCCTATACGGCGCAGGTGAAACCTGGAGAAATTTTGGCCTATACCAAAAGCAATTATCCCTAATACTATATTAGAAATCAACCCTGAAGACTTGAGGATATCCTGTGGTACTAAATTTAATATTGAGGGGCCGATCAATATGCCTAATAACAGATAAGCTGTTACCGCAGGAAACTTAATCTTTTTTATTATCTTGGCGGATAATAAACCGGCAATTAAAATGAACCCCAACCCTAAAATATTGTTGCTCACCTTATAATCCCCTTTTGCCTAAAAACTAATTTTATTATATCGAATATTCCTATTCTCCCTACTAACTTACCTCCCCTATCCACAACGGGAAGCTCTTCCTTCAAATGCAGCTTCATCAATTTATAAACTTCCTCCAGCGAAGTATCCTCACGGATAAAAATATATTCCTGATCCATTATATCTTGAACTACTACTAAATCTCCGATGTCTTCAAGTATATCTATCTTGAATATATTCTGCTCTTCTTCATCCAAAAAAGGCACCAGCTTTAATACATCCGGATAGGAAGATTGAAATACATCTATGATATTCCGGAAAGAAACAACTCCGATAAGACGTCTATCTTCTTCGATAACCGGGACTAAAGGAAATATATGGAAACCTTCAAATATCCCCAGAAGCTCCTTTAGCTTCATTGAGCGCTTGACCGAAATTACCTCTCTTGACATTATTTCCCTTACCTGCATAACACTCCTTATTTATGAGAAAAAAACCTGAAATTAGTCCAATATTCTACTCCCGGCCTGATTTTAGAAAGGTTTAAATTTTGCTGTACTTTAAATAATAAGATAGCAATAAATAGAAGCAAAACCAGTATGAGCAGCAAACGTTTTAAAAGAAAACCCTTATTTTTTAGTATGATTATGCAAGGTAAAATCCCGAATAGTATTACAACACCTATCCCTCCTACAAAATCAAGCGCCTTAAGGAATATATTGGGGCAAAAAATAGCGATAGCTAAAGGCGGCGAAAAAGCAACTGTTATCGCCAGAGCTTTATTTTTTACTTTAAAGTAATTTATCATAAGGTCATCGATAAAATCTAATGTAGCATTCCCGAAAGACAAATATGAGGTAATAATTGCCAGGAAGGCAAAAAGAAGCGAAAAAGGGACAAATAAAGGAGTTTTTATTGCCTGCCCCAAAGGCACAGTTGCGGGTAAATTATTATTTAACGCATGGATGATGCCGTTATTACCTAATAATGGCAGGGTTCCGATACCTACCTGAATCCACAATGAATTCATAACTAAACCAATAATAGTTGTAACGAGTATTGCTATAAATATCCATTTAATATTCCAACCCAGCTGTTTTGAAGCAGTAGGTATAACGTTATGAAAATAAGCCGCCATCACAATAATAGGCAGAGCAGAAGGAAGCATTCCCCAGTCTGAACGCGTAAATCGTTGTGTGTTTATAAATTGCTCCCCCATTAAGACAATCACTATAAAAGAAACTATTAATAATACGACGAACAAGGCATTAAACCTAAGGAGCCTTCTTGGATTAGCTATAGTAACCGCTGTTAAAGGGAGAAAGAATAATAATATAATTAGCTCTCTGGGAATATGGATATTTGCAATCCTGATAATAATCGCGGTTGCCCCGGAAAGATATACTACAAGCGAACCATAGAGTATAATCAGGTTGGCTATAGTAGCTGCCCATTTCCCTGCGGAACCAAAATATTGCTGGTACATGCTGGGATAATGGAATGTCTCCCGGCGTGTCTTTACCGCCTCTTGCATTAAGATAAGGGCAGTTATAAACATAGCGAAGCTTATAACCAGCGTTCCTATTAAAGAGGGAAATAAGCCAGCCATTCCTGTTTTAATAGGAAGCCCTAAAATCCCGGCCCCTATAAGGCTACCGGTCATAAAGAAAATAACCATTACCATAAGAGAAAAAGGCATTTTTTTGTTCATAATAATCTTAAATCCATGCCGGTACCTGAAGAATTATAAAGCTTTTTCTCTGGCAATCCTTATCTGCGGCAAGGGCAGGCCTTCCTGTTTGAATTTCCGGATTAACTTTTCCCTTATTTCGCAACGTAAATCCCACGCCTTAGTTGCATCTGAAGCCTTGCATAATATTCTTAAGGCCATCGACTTCTCAGTGAAATCAACAACCTCCACTACGCCTATTCTCTCCGAAGTTGAATTCTGGCTTACCGCTACAATCTCCTTAACCCATCCTTTTATTTTATCAACATCGCACGTATAGTCTACATATATCATAATCACCCCTAATAATGAAGGGTCTTTAATAGTCCAATTTTCAATTACTTCATTTACCAGCACATTATTGGGGACGACTATCCTTCTATTATCCCAAGTACGTATAATAGTATGCATCAACGCTATCTCTTCAACCCACCCCCAGTCATTCCTAAAAATCACTGCGTCATCCAGGCGGACTGGCTGTGCAAAAGAAATACAGATTCCACCGATAATATTAGAAAGGGTATTCTGGGCTGCCATGCCTATAACTATCCCCGCAATTCCCGCAGAGGCCAAAAGCGCTGTTCCGATATGGCGCATCGCCGGAAACTGCTGGAGAAAAATAATAAAAGCAAATAAATAGATACCGGTCTCAATAATCCTGCGGATTATTGTAATCCTGGTCTCAATTGCAGCCGCCCCGGGCATCCCTACCTTCTTAAACTTTGCTATAATTCTCCTCTGAAGATGATATAACGATACCGCTACTATTTTAGTTAAAATAACAGTAACCAAAACGATAACAAAAGATACCAGAATCTTAGGAAAAGCGTTATGCCTTATGATTACATTAATATTATGTGAAATTTTATCGAACATAAATTCTCCTTTCTCTGGAAACACCCGCTGTCATTTTTTACTTTTAAAATCCGGGCAGACACCAATTAAATCATGGCTGTTTCCGATTCAAGAAACGGCTACGGCCCCATTTTTCAATTTCTATAATAACGTAAATCAATAAACCAATCAAGAAAATCCGCACCCAAGCATTCAATGAAATCGGCGCGCTATGAAAAAACCGATTCATAACGGGAGAATAGGTAAAGAGCATCTGCAAACCTATCATGATTAAAACCCCTGAAATTAACCAACGGTTTGAAAATACCCCCAGGACGAACATAGGCCTCGATAAAGAACGGCAATTAAAAAGATAAAAGAGCTCTCCTATAACCAAAACACCGACAGCTGCGGTTCGCGCTTCTTCGATGCTTAGTCCGTTATTTCTTTCATAGAAAAAGAGCCCAAAAACCCCAAGAGCTAAAAACACGCCCACCACAATTGTCCGCGCAATGAGATCTCCGGTCATAATCGGCATTTTAGGGTCGCGGGGAGGCTGTTGCATCAAATCGGGTTCTTTAGACTCAAAAGCCAACATCATACCTAAACATAGAGCGGTAGTCATATTTATCCAAAGTAATTGAACCGGCGCAACGGGAAGCACAATACCTCCAAAGATGGCAACCATAGTAGCAAGGGCTTCACCTGCGTTTGTCGGCAATGTCCAGACAATAAATTTTCTTAAGTTATCAAAGACGCATCGCCCCTCTTCCACCGCGGCCTCAATGGAAGCAAAATTATCATCCGTCAAGACCATATCAGCTGCTTCCTTGGCGACTTCTGTGCCTGTGCGACCCATGGCAACGCCTATATTAGCTTGTTTAAGCGCCGGGGCATCGTTTACGCCATCTCCGGTCATAGCCACAATATACCCTCTTGCCTGAAGCGCTTTGACAAGCCGCAACTTTTGCTCCGGAGTGACGCGGGCGAAAACGCTAACACGATCAACAGATCCCTGTAATTCCTCGTCATTCATATTTTCAAGTTCGCTTCCGCTTAACGCTACCAAACTTTTAACGGACTCTTCCGCGTCAAGACGGCTTTTAAGGTTTAATTGCCCGGCAATGGCTTTAGCCGTCAGTACATGGTCCCCAGTTATCATCTTAACAAGGATTCCCGCGGAATGGCAACGCCGCACAGCCTCAATCGCTTCCTTGCGCGGAGGATCTATCATCCCCTGTAACCCTAAAAGCGTAAAAGATTCAGTAATATCGCTATGATCAATACTATCTTTCTGCGAAGAAATACTGTCACGAGCAAAAGCAAGTACTCTTAGCCCTTTTGCCGCCATAATTTCAATCTGATGCTCAATAAGGGCGCGTTTTAAAGGACGGATTTCGCCATTTTCATCGAGATGATTAACGCATTTGGCTAAGATCTTTTCTGTCGAACCTTTTAAATAAACAATGCCGTCCCCGTTGGGTAAAATATGAAAGGTCGCCATGTATTGATATTCCGATTCAAACGGAATAGAGTCTTTGCGCGGCAACACAGGCATGCCTGCGGGAAATAAGCTCTTTCCTTTATTCGCAGATACAATAAGGGCCGCCTCTGTCGGATCACCTTCCACCTGAAACAGCCCTTGCCGCTCCACAATCCTGCTATCATTACACAATAGGCCTGCTGTCAAACATTCCTTAAGAGCTATGGAAGATATCGCTCCGGACTTACGCGAAAACTCTTGGATAGCGCCCTCAAAACTATATCCTACCCCTGAAACTTGATATATCTGGCCTGCGCTAAAAATCTCTTGCACGGTCATCTGATTTTCAGTAAGCGTTCCGGTTTTATCAGAACAAATAACTCCGGTACTGCCAAGCGTTTCCACTGCCGGTAGCTTGCGAATTATAGCGCGGCGCTTAGCCATTCTTGCCACGCCTATAGCTAAGGTTATCGTTACAGCCGCAGGCAATCCTTCAGGAATCGCCCCTACCGCAAGTGCGATTGCGGCCATAAACATTTCTACAAATGCTTGGCCTCGAAGCACTCCAACAACAAAAGTAAGTGCAGCCAGACCCATGATAACGAATAAAAGGTAACGGCTAAAGTGGGCTATTTTAATTGTAAGGGGCGTTTCTAAATCCTCAGCCGTAGTGATTAACTCTGAGATTCGTCCGACCTCAGTTGCGTCTCCTGTGGCAGCAACGACAGCCTTCCCCCTGCCATAGGTAACAAAAATAGAGGCGTAAAGCATATTTAATCTATCTGCTAACACGGTTTTCTCATCTAGGGGCTTAATTTGCTTCTCAACCGGGACAGACTCTCCCGTAAGAGGCGATTCGTTAGTTTGCAGGTCTCGGCTATAAATAAGGCGCATATCAGCTGTAATCTTGTCGCCAGAGGCAATCATAACCACGTCCCCGGGAACCAATTCAATAGATGAAATTTGCTGTTCCTTACCGTCTCTTAATACGGAAACGGAAGAGGTCATTGAGCGAGAAAGAGCCTCAAGGGCCTTTAAGGCCTTGGCCTCCTGTAGAAAGCCAACGATGGCATTAATAAGAACGACGCCGAAAATTACCGAAGCGTCAACCCATTCTTTTAAGAATAGCGTGGTCGCCGTCGCCACCAGAAGAATATATATGAGGGGCTGATGAAATTGCAACAAGAAACGCAGCCACAGGGGCGTGCCTTTTTTGGGAGTAATTTGATTTAAACCAAAGCGATCCCTGCGTTTCTTGACCTCATCCGAGGATAGGCCGGTAGAAATATCTACTTCAAGCCGCTTGATAACTTCATCAGCAGCCAACGAATGCCAGATTTCTTTAGTAATGTCCAGAGCCTCATTAACCATATGCTATTTCTTATTATAAATTATTTAAATTTCTTTCCGTGAACTTTATAATATTGTTCATCATAACTATTGTTTCAAGCGGGTATTTGCCCACGGCCGATTCCGCCGAAAGCATAACAAAATCAGTGCCGTCTATTATGGCATTGGCGACATCCGTTACCTCAGCGCGGGTAGGCCTGAGGTTCTCAGTCATGCTCTCAAGCATCTGCGTAGCGGTAATGACAAATTTCCCCGCGCGGTTGCATTTTTTTATGATCATCTTTTGAACGATAGGTATTTCGTAGATAGGCAGTGATACCCCCATATCCCCGCGCGCTATCATAATGCCATCCGAAGCCTTGATTATTTCATCGATATTTTTTATGCCTTCTCTGTTCTCTATTTTAGCGATAATCTGACATTTTGAACCCGGCTTAAGCAATTTTCTTACATCCGAAATGTCATTCTTAGTACGCACAAATGACTGCGCGATATATTCCACGCCGCGCTCTTCACAGAATAATATATCCTGTATATCCTTCCGGCTTATCCCGCCAAATTCAAGCCTTGCCTCCGGGATATTTACACCCTTATGCTCTTTCAGCAGGCCGCCGGCTATTACCTTGGCTTTAAGTCTGTTTTTAAACCTGCCAATTACTTCTAAGGCGATATTTCCGTCGTCTATAAATATCTGGTGGCCATTCTTAATGCTGCGTAGCGGGCCATGATAATCAAAAGGTATTATTTCATGCGATCCTTTTATATTTTGCTGGGTAAGCCATACTATCCGGCTTTTTTTAAGCAAAACAGGAGCAATACGTCCGCCTACTCTTATGCGATGCCCTTGAAGATCACCGAGAAGCTTTATGCGCCTGCGGTATTTCGCGTTTAAAAGCCGGACGAGGCCTATTCTATGAAGCAGATCATGCGGTTTACCGTGCGAGAAGTTCAAGCGGGCAACATCCATACCAGCAAGCATCATTTTCCTAATCATAGCCTCATTTGATGATGCCGGGCCGAGCGTACAGATTATTTTGGTCTTAACCATAGAATCCCTTCATATCGCCTGGCTTACTTATAAATAAGCATTTAAGACATACTCCTGAACCATTCTTTGAGTATTAAAAAATGAAGCATTCAGCGCTATGGCGTGGCGCATAACTCCAAGCCATTTATCTTTCTCTTTGTAGAACATCGGAATAATCACTTTTTCTAATTTCTGATATAAATCATCAGCATCTTGAGCGCTATCCGTATTCTGCTTTTGTGCCGAGCCGATTGCCCAGCCGGTGACGTTTTCAATACACCCTTCTATCCACCATCCGTCTAAAATACTTAAATTCGGCACGCCGTTAAGGCAGGCCTTCATCCCGCTGGTTCCGGAGGCCTCCTGCGGCGGAAGGGGATTATTCAGCCAGAGGTCAACGCCGCTGGTGATTAATCTTCCTTGCGCCATATCGTAATTCTCTAAGTATGCAATTTTAATTTCCGGGCTTAATTCTTTAATCCTTGAAAATATATTTTTTATCAACTCTTTTCCTCCGCCATCCTTAGGATGCGCCTTGCCCGCATAAATGATTTGTATCCTGCCTACTTTATCATTAATCTCAACCAACCGCTTTATATCGCTTAATAAAAGACCGGCCCTCTTGTAAGGCGTAGCGCGCCGGGCAAAACCTATAGTAAAGGTATCATAGTCCATCCCAATGCCTGTTTGGCTATTTACATAATCAATGAGTTCTCTCTTTGCCTCCCTGTGCGCCTGTAATATTTCCTCTTTGGGGATACTCAGGGCGTAACGCAAGGAAAAATAATCTGATTGCCAGCCGGGAATATATTTATCGTAAAGCCTTTTGAACGCAGTAGCCACCCAGGTTAACAAATGAATGCCGTTGGTAATAGAATCTATGGTATAACCGGGAAACATCTCTCGGGTAACCTCGCCATGTTTCTTGGCTACTCCATTAACATATTTACTCAAATTCAAAGCAATCAGGGTCATATTCATTTCATTATCCCGGATAAATATACCAGGCATTTCAAAAGGCAAGTTGCTGCGCAAGGCTCTTTTTACAAAATCAAGAGGAAAACGGTCATGCCCGGCAGCTACAGGAGTATGCGTGGTGAAGATGCATTTATTTCTTACAGACTCAAGGTCATATTTCTTATAAATGTCTTCTTCGCCGTCTTTTTTTGTCCTCTCTAATAATTCCAGAGCCAAGAGGCTGGCATGGCCTTCGTTCATATGGTATTTTCCGATATTTTGATAGCCAATGGCTTCGATTGCCCTCACGCCCCCTATGCCAAGGATTATTTCCTGGCAAAGGCGATACCGCTGGTCGCCTCCGTAAAGAAAACTGGTGAGGGTGCGGTCGTATCCGGCATTTTCCAGTAAGTTAGTATCCAGAAAATAAACAGGCACGGTGGTGCCGGTAATCCCCTTCACTATATATTCCCAAATCCGGATTTTCACTTCTCTTGTTTCAATATTTACGCTTACTTGTGCCGGTAAAAGAGTTAAAAACTCCTCTTTCGGCCAGTCCACAGGAACCTCTGCTTGGGCGCCTTCTGCGTCCAGTTTTTGCGCAAAATAACCTTTTTCGTTAAGCAGGGTTACGGCGATAAGCGGCACGCCTAAATCCGCGCAGGATTTTATAGTATCTCCTGCCAGAACCCCTAATCCGCCGCTATAGGTGGGCATTTTAGAATCAAGGCCTATCTCCATAGTAAAATATGCAATCTTTCTTTTATCTAAGTCTTGTTTATTCATCTTTTTTTATCTCAAATCGGCAGCCCCGTATACATTAGGCCATCAGGATGCTTTATACGTATACAGCGTTTGCGTAGGATAAGCAAATTCTATGCCCCGTTTTTCAAATTCCTCTGTTAGGGCAAAATTAATCTGCTGCTGGGTATCCATATATTTGTTATAATCGCCGCCGATAACGTAATACACGATTTCAAATATAAGGCTGTAATCGCCGAAAGAAAGAAAATGCGCCCGGTCAAAAAACGTATCGTCAATGCTGGCAATAATGCCTTTGATCATTTCCGGTATTTCCTTTAACTGCCTAAGCGGCGTTTGGTACACCACTCCTATTTTAAATACCACACGGCGCTTTTCCATTAATTTGTAATTGCGCAGGCGCGAATCGGTAAGATCGGAATTGGAAAAAATCAGCATCTCCCCTCCTAAGCTACGTATGCGCGTGGTCTTTATCCCGATGTGCTCGATAGTGCCCATAAAATCGCCTATAATAACAAAGTCCCCGACTTTGAAGGGATGGTCAAAAAGGATGCAAAAATAACTGAAGAGGTCCTTAAGGACAGTTTGCGCAGCAAGCGCAACAGCAACGCCGCCTATGCCTAACCCGGTAATCACCGCAGAAACCTTAAATCCGAGATTATCCAAAAAGAAGATAGCCGCGCCGGCCCAGACAACCAGCTTCACCACGGCCATTATTCCCGAAAGACTTTTTTCTAATGCGGCATCTTGGCCTTGTTTCTTCAGGTACGCTTTAAATCCATAACCGATGAACGCAATCGCTGTTCTTACCGCAAAAAAAACAACCACCCCTAAAATAATATAATTAAACGCTTTTTCCCAAAGTTCGGGGAAGACCAAGGTCTTTAGCGTAAGATATACAGCCACCAAATGCAATAAAGGCAATATAATAGTTTCCAGCAAATTAACCAAAAAATTATCGAATGTAGAGGTTGTTCTTTCGGCAAGCTTTTTTAAGCGCTGTATGGCTTTGCGGATGATTAATTTGATAGTTAGCATACCGGCTGCAAATATAAAAGCAGCAACCAAATACCTGAAAATAGTATTGCCGAAAACTATGTAATTCAAAACTATTTGGGCTTGCGCATACATATTACCCCTCTCCTTTTTTAGCGCGCCTTCACCTTGCTTACTTGAGAAGGCAGAATAACGATTTCTACCCGCCTGTTTTTCTGTTTATCCTGCGGCGTATCATTAGGCGCTACCGGGTGATATTCGCCATAGCCGTTTGCGGATAATCTCTGCGGCACAACCTTACATTCGCCGATAAGATAATGCACGACTGCCAAGGCGCGGCCAGAAGAAAGCTCCCAGTTTGACTTCCAACCGGAATATTTTATCGGGTCATTATCGGTATGCCCTTCTACCGCTACCTGGGAATTAGGCATATCGCGGTTTAAGACCTCCGCGACCTTATCAAGCGAAAGTTTACCATCAGCTTTTATTATGTCCTTGCCGGAGTCAAAAAATACTTCCGATAAGAAAGTTATCACCGGCCCCCGCCCGGTCATCTAGAGCTTTGCTTTGTAATCCCCGATTTCTTTCTTTAAGGATTCCTCAAGCTCCCTTTTTGCCCGTTCGAGCTCTGAAAGCTCTTTATCCTTTTCTCCGGACACCTTTTGCACTTCTTTTGTTTTTTCTTTCTGTAGTTGAGTTACCCTGTACCTTAAATTAGCATTTTCCGCTTCCAGCTCATCGCCCTGCGGGCTTTCTCAATGAAGGCGCAGCCCGATGATGAAAATGCCGCTATGGCAAATACTACCAGCGCAAATTTTGTTTTCATCATTACCTCCATTTACGGTAACTGCTCAAAATATTTATAAGCGTATAATGAAACCTTTGCGATAAACTCTTTGGAAGGCGCGCTGTTTGAATTTAGATGCTTTGTCAACACCGCAATAATAAAATCGCCTTTACGGGTAAATACTATGCCCGCATCATGGCAGACGCCTCGCTCAAGGCCGGTCTTATGCGCAACGGTTATCTCGGGTGGTAAATACTTAGGAATACGGTCATTCATACGTGTCAATTTCAATACATTTATGCACTGATCCGAAACGTTTTTATTCCCGATGACCCTGCGGTACATTTTTTCTAATAATAAAGCCATATCTTCAGCTGTTGTGTAATTCTCAATACCTTCATCCCGCGATTGGTAATCGGCGATCTTTCTGGATAAATCCGTATTCTTTAGCCCAAAATCCTTAAACGCGTTATTCAGGTAATCAATGCCAATTAGGTTTGTAAGGATATTAGCAGCGGTATTATCGCTGTCATAAATCATAAGGCCGATGAGCCTCTCTACAGTAAAGATGGCACCTGCAGGCATATCTTTCAAGACCCCGGATCCCGTAAGTTTATCGGCTGATTTAAGCGCGATATTACGCTTAAGTTTAAATCTCCCTTGGTCAACCGCAAGAAAACACGTTGCCATAAGGGGAACCTTAGCCAGGCTCGCGGAGGGAAACATCTTAGCCTTCTGATACGAAAATTCCCAACCGGTTTCTAAGTCTTTGATAACTACCCCGGCATCACCCTTAAACTGGCTTATTTCAGCCTTGACGCGTTGCTGTAATTCCTGCCATGCAGATTTTTGTGTTTCATAGAGAAAATACTCTTGTTTGCCTTTTTGGAATTTTGCATAATACTGCTGGCCAAAATATGCCCCAAAGCTTAAAAAGAAAATCACTGCTATAAAAAGAAATATTTTCTTTGCTTTCATTTTTTATCGGGATAAATATTTACTCAATTGCGCAGACGTCCTTTTACCGACGATTCCGTCAGCCTTAAGGCCTTTTGCTTTCTGAAATTTAATAATGGCCTCTTTAGTCTTTGACCCGATCTTGCCGTCAATAGGCCCTTGGTAGAAACCCGCGCTCTTTAATGCCCGCTGAATCTGCTTTGGGCTTAATTGTATTGCGGCTTCAGGATAAGTTTTCTTTGCCGGCTTTTCATAGCTGTCAGATGACCAGGCATCATCATAGTCGTAATCCTGGGAATATGATTCTTGCGCTACCGGCTGTGACTGCGTGATCTGCTTCTTCGGGTTTGTAGCACATCCAACTAAGGTAAATACAAACAAAACAGGCAAAATCATTCTTGTAAACATATTGCCTCCTCCTGCTTAATATACGAATTAACCCTTTTTTTCCAACCCGGCAGCCATTTCTGTTCATTGCGGCCTGAGGGAGAATTTCTTACACGATCTTCAAGCACGGCATTTGCCGAACGGGCAAATTCTCTGACAACATCCGGAGCCTCATTTTTACCCTTCATCCCCTCTAAAACTTGAAGTAACCCCCAACCTTTGCCTTGATACTTTTCGGTTGGCGCTATTCCCAACCCTTTGAAATTTACGTAGTCTGCCAAGGCATAAATTCCTGAAGGCGTAGAAGCGATACGATGAAACCGCGAAGCTATCTTCTCGCGCCTATTTTCCGGAATTATATTAAGCATAAGAGGCAAAGACTCCTCTAAGCGCTTCACAATAAAAGCGGCCTGCAAAGACTTTGTCCTTATCACAAATTCTCGTAATTCTGTTAACCGGCTGTCGCTTTGCGCGCTTAAAAAATAGTCGCGTGAACCCCATGGACACCCCGGTAACGGCGTTATATCAAGCCAACTAGGAATTTGCTCTCCAAAGTTTTTTGCATATTCAAGGAATTTTATAAAGCTTCCTTCAAAAGAATCTTTTACATTCGCTGGATGCCAAATAAAATGCCCGATCCCTAAAGACAAAAAATCCTCGCCCTCATTCCATGTAATCAGGTTTTCGTCTTTCAAGGCGCATTCGTTCTCAAAGACTCTCGCACCAATCTGCTGAATCTCCTGCTGGGATAACGATATCTTTTGCGCGGCTGCATCTGTCAAAAAAAGCAAAAATGGCGCCAAAAATAGCATTGCCTTTTGCATCACTTACTCTTTCAAATACTTATTCAGCTCAGCCCAGGTTTGAGCGCCTACGGCACCGTCCGCCCTTAATCCTTTGGCCTTTTGAAATGCCTTGATCGCTTTTTTTGTTTGCGGGCCTATTTTCCCGTCAATCTTCCCTTTATAAAAATTAGCTTTTTGTAAGGCCATTTGAATTTGTGTTTTTCTGTCTTGGGGAAACGCTACTTTGGCTATTTTCTCCTGGGGCTCTCTAATTTTTGCAATTTCTTCCTTAGATTTTACGTCACGGGGATACTCTTCGGAAAGCAAGGCCAAAGGTTGCGCATTTGCTTCTTCCTTAAACGTTTCTTTTTCCCGATTTAACTCAAGCCAGGTTTTCGAATCCACTCTGCCGTTCGGCCAGAAACCTTTTTCTTCCTGGAATTCCCTGATTGCCTTTCGGGTGCGGCTACCCATTACTCCATCCGCAGGGCCGGGATCAAAATGAGCGTTTTTTAAAATCCTTTGTATCTCTTCTACGCGCGGGCTGTATCCTGAAACCGTTCCGATAATCTGTTCTTCTTTTAGCTGAGATTTATCTCTCAAGAAAAGATTATTCATATAGTTTCGTATAGGAGTAACAAACATAACCGTGAAAATAAACGCTATACCAACAAATAGTAATGCCTTAAACATATGTAGATACTTAAAATTCCCTTCCTAGATAATAAAAAACGCCATCCCGCATTATCATGCAAGATGGCGGCCCGACCATCGAAAATCCTCCGGGAATACTTTTGTATATTCCCAGACCACTTACTTATCTACTATTGCTTTTAAAACAATTATACCATACGCGATAGCAAATGCAACGAGTTTATAGCTGGTATATTATATCAGCGAGATTATAAATGTAGAGCATTATTTACATATGTTATGTATCATTTCTGCCCGAATAAATTCTCGCAGCTAATTCGTTATCAAGCCAATTCGACGCGGCCCTGCCTCCTCCCGCCCTTTGGGGAGGTTTCTTATTGGGCTTAAGGGGCGGCGAGTGCGCAATCAAAAAGCCACAACGATGCATTGTGGCTTTTGATACTGAAACGAAAAGCGGGGCTGACGGGATTCGCACCCGCGATCTTCTCCGTGACAGGGAGACGCCATGAACTAGACTAGGCCACAGCCCCTATTAATTTCGAATGCCTTCCTAAACTTCTTATATTTTCTTTCTAAGTATTGCCCCTTATTAACGTTTGTATAAATATACTGGAATAACTTAATGCTGTCAAGCTTAGAATAAGCAAGGTGGCCACCTTTTTTATCTATATATCCTCCGTTAATACCTATATTTTCTTTCAAAACCTTGGAGATTCCCCTTAAAAAACGTAAATTTGCCGAAGATAAACAAGTTAAAAGGTATGAAGTCATCTTATTATTTCTATCTTTTCTTTTAAAATACCCATAAGTAACGCTGCCATCACCATCAAAATACCCTCTAATAAAGTGCCTCATATATTTTTTAGGCACGGCCGGCAATTTAAATCTAGATGCTTTTTTAGGCATAAAACCTTTTTTTATTAAATCCTGATACATCTCTTTGGAACCAATTTGTAAGGTAAAAGCATCTTTCCAGTTTCTATTCTGCCTATTTTTTACACTAAACTTATGCTCAGAGCCCAACATCCGCTTGACTTTCTGCAAGATTTCGCGGTCACAAGAAGTAAATGAAATATATTTTGACCCCCGCGGATTAATAAACATGCACCCATCGGCAGCGAAATATCCCAATACATAAGCCATCTCTACTGACCATTTCTTGAAGAAATCTACATTTAATCCCTGTCTTGTCCGCTGGAGCCTTTTGTCTGGACCGCTATAGCGGGGTTTCTTTTTTAATTTTCCAATTTTATATAGCCAACTTGTTAGATTCATATCAGTAAATCTGCGGCAACTCTGAGTTGGCACCTGCAAACGGCGAAACCATCTTGTTATTGTTGCTCTCGGCGCATGCAAATTTAGGGCAATATCCCTATGCTTCATATCTTCCAGCCAATGCATCTGATAAAGCAAATCTTCAATGGGAGAATCAAATCTTCTCTCTATTCTTTTAAACCTGTTTGTACGTTCGAGAAGGTGCATATTTTTTATTTTGGTGGGCGGTAGAGGACTTGAACCCCTGACCTTCTCTGTGTAAGAGAGACGTTCTAACCAGCTGAACTAACCGCCCGATGAATATAATCTTATTTATCGGGGCATTATACTAAAACTTGCCCAAAACGACAAGGGTAAAGACCATCACAAACAAGGCCACTGTCTCTGTCATACCCAGGACCGTCATATAGTTAGCAAAACCCTTGCCTGTTTCACCCAAGGCGTCGCAGGCAGCTGCCGCGCACTTACCCTGCCAATAAGCCGAAAGGCCTATGGCCGCACCCGCAAAAATTCCTATAGCCCAGAGGAATTGGCCTCTTGCCACTAACTCCATCATTCTACTCATTACAATAAACCCGTAAATAGTCTGGGTCAAGGGGGCAGCCACTAAAGCCACCAAAAGGAAATTGGCGCTCTTATTCTGGGAAAAATTCTTCTTCCATGCCCCTACTGCCGCCATACCCGCGATACCTACGCCTGCGCCCGAACCTAAGGCAGCCAGCGCTAAAACCGCAATTGCGCCTAAATCCTTAAATTGCATTAACAGGTTGTTCTCCATATTGCCTCCTTATTCCTTTAATGGTTTATATGCCAGGCCGCTCCAGGTAACATTGCCGTGCAATAAGGAAAATTCCAGGACATTCAGCCTCACACCGTGTACCAGCACCGATATCGGCCCCAGTATAATATTTATCGTATGGCCGATAAAGAGAATAATTATCCGTGCCGCAATGTTTACGCCTGCGCCGGCAGCAAGCATATTGACGGAATCAGCCACTGCCACGCCGGCTAACCCTACCGCGAAAAGGCGGATGTAAGAAACTACATCTGAGAAATTACCCACCGCGCCAAGCGCTAACGTCCCCAACCCTTCGCCTATTGCCTTGAAGATATTTTTCTGCGGGCTGACAAAAAATATGATTAATGTAACTCCTGCCAAAGCTAACCATTTACCGGCAACCGGAAAGGGGTCTCCCAGGATAAACATCTTTGCCAGAAGAAAACCTACCCACAATAAACAAATAAAGCCGATATCTGCCAGCGCTGTTAACGACGGAAATTTTTTACAAGCCCGCCATACGTGCGCCAGGCTTAATTGCACAGCCCCCAGCAAAAAGCAAAAAGACATAAGAAACTTAGTATTATTTAAAGCCGGCGCCAGAGCTGGAAAGCCCTGGGCGAGATACCATTGCTGGCCAAAAACCGTTCCGGTTAATAGGCCCCACGCAATAGCGCAGGAGCTGAACAGATAAAATAAAAAGAAGACCCTTTTATCTTTTACTTTATTGGCGTATTTACGTTGGGCTAAAAAAGTAAGCGCGCAATATACCGCCCCGTAGCCGGCATCTCCAATAATCATTCCGAAAAAGAGGGATAAAAATAATAAAAATAAGGGGCTGACATCCAGCTCGCGGTAACCCGGGACCACTTCCATTAATTTGAAAACCGGATTGATGAGAGAAATCCATTTCGGGTTACGCAATAAAACCGGGACGTTGTCTTCGGCTGAAGGTTCGCCAATAAGAATCCCCCACCCTTCTTTTTTCGCTAAATCCATAAGTTGCTCTTCATTTTCATCCGGGGCATAACCCACTAAATACGTTAAATCTATCGTCTCCGCCATGCCGCTTACGGCCTCATGGAATTCCAACTCTCTTTCCAAGGATCGCTTTATTATTAACAATTCTTCCCGGTAAAACCCGTATTCATCCAGTTTTAATTTAATTTCATTTATTATATTTGCGTCTTCCGTCAGCCGTTTTTGCATTGAGCCAAGGCTAAGCCTGGGAAGTTGTAATTCTTTAAACCCTATATCTATGTTTTTTTGCGAGATTACGGCGCAATAAACCATTCCGGATTTAGAGGTTATCTCCTCTACAATTGCATCCACAGGCAATCCCTGTAATTCTTTTCTCGGTATCCTATAGAGTTTTACATAAACATTCTTTTCTGCTAAGCCTGCTATTGCCGACGGATCAAAATCGCCCCAGGCCTGCCATTCGCCTATCTGTTGCGTAAGGACCTTTGAGTATTCCTGCAGATGGTCCAGCCTCTTCCATAAATCAATGATGTGGCTGGCTGTCTGCCTCCAATCAACAAAAACTTTTTCTTTTTCCCGGGGTCGTTTTTTTTCAAGGGATCCTGCTTCTGAAATAATTCCCAGCGCCTCATTCGCCAATGCCAAATCCTCTTCCAGGAGGCTGATATCTTTACCTTTAGGCACCTGCTGATGCTCTACGTGCATTACGCCTAAAGAACGCAAGGCCATAATGCCTTCTTCGGCATCCTTTTGCTGCATAATTATGGCGGCTTTTTTCATCGGGACAATCATCGATTTTTTCTCTCTTAACTATCAGAAAATTGACCCCGAGCAGTTATTATTTTTCTTCAGGCTGCGAGGGGCGCTTCTGTGAACTCTTCTATCTTTCTTTTAGCAATCTTACTGCGGCCGACCGCGTTAGCCATCTGGTCGCCGATGTAAATCTTAATCAGGCGGATGGCCTCAATAGCCTCAGGAATCTTCACCTTCTCAAAAAGATTGACCCTTTGCGTGGTAATGCGCAGTTCCTGTTTTAAGATTGCGATGCCTTTCTCCATAACCTGAATCTCTTTTTCTAAAGACACGATTCCTCTCAATGCCTCAATAGCAAAATCGACCCAAAGCGGAGTAATGAATAAGTCGTATTCTGCTTCCTTAAACTCTGCGCGCTCAAATAGGGGTAAATCTACCCCAGCCACATTTTTTGCACCGGTAATTATATTAGCGGGGATAAACCACTCCTTGATATTTACTAGTGGATCTGTTAATAATCCTGCCCAGGCCTTTGCCGCTTCTTTTTTCCTTTTCTCGGCTTCTCTTTTTTCCGAAAGCAAATTTATCTGCTGTAAAATCTCAAGCTGCAGCTGCTGTTTTTTAAGCTGCAACGTCGGCAGGTATCTTTCATATTGCCTTAAGGCATCCCGCTGACGTTTTAACCCGCCTTTGGTGAGTTTTATCTTGGACATATTCTTTCAGGGACAGTCCCCTAGGTATCCTTTGGATTAGCTATCTACGGGGACAGTCCCTGTTTTGGCCAGTATTTTTCAATTATCGCTTTTCTGATTCCTGTCTCTTCGGGGTTAAAACACTCAGCCAGTATCTCCCATCCCAGGTCCAGGGCCTTTTCCAGGGGTATATTTACTTTCAAGGACATCATCTTCTCTTCAAAAAGTTTTCCATAATGCAGGAGTTTTTTATCCCATGAACTCATCTGAAAACCCATGGCCTGTTTCTCAACGGTTTCGCGGTAATTCGCAAAGAGCTGGATCATCGTATCCATAATTGTGCGGTGGTCGTCGCGGGTCTTGCCGTTTACCTGCTGCTTAAGCCGGCTTAAGGAACCAAAAGGTTCAATCACGCCTCCTTTTAAATAAAACTGTCCTTCGGTAATGTAGCCGGTATTATCCGGGACAGGATGAGTGACGTCGTCTCCGGGCATGGTAGTGGCGGCGAGAATAGTAATTGAGCCTGCGCCCTCAAAATCCACTGCCTTTTCATAGCGGCTGGCCAGCTGCGAATAAAGGTCTCCGGGATACCCGCGGTTTGAAGGGACCTGTTCCATGGTAATGGATATTTCTTTTAAGGCATCGGAAAAATTAGTCATATCCGTCAATAAAACTAAAACACGTTTTCCTTCCAGCGCAAATTGCTCGGCAACCGCCAGGCTGATGTCAGGCACAAGCAGGCATTCAACTACGGGGTCAGAGGCAGTATGGATAAAGAGGATGGAACGCGTAAGCGCGCCCTTTTCTTCAAGTATATCCCTGAAGAAGAGGTAATCGTCGTATTTTAAGCCCATCCCCCCTAAAATAATGATATCCACCTCTGCCTGAATGGCGATCCTCGCTAAGAGCTCATTGTAAGGCTCCCCGGCGATGGAGAAGACCGGCAATTTCTGTGACTCAACCAGAGAATTAAAAACGTCTATCATCGGAAGGCCGGTGCGGATCATTTTATTGGGGATAATCCTCTTTGCCGGGTTTACCGAGGGCTTTCCGATTTCAATCAGATTATCGGATAATTGCGGCCCCTTATCTAAAGGCAGGCCGCTTCCGTTAAATACGCGGCCCAAAAGATTATCGCCGCTTGCCACACGCATAGTATGCCCCAGGAACCTGACCTCATCGCCGGTAGAAACCCCTTTGCTCCCGGCAAAGACCTGCAAAGAAACTTTCTGCTCGTCAATGCGGATAACCTGCGCCAGGGATTTGCCTTGTTTGGTAGAAACTTCGGCGATCTCTAAATATCCGATGCCTTCGGCTTCTACGGTGATCACATCCCCTGCAATTTGAATAATATTGGTATATACTTTATGCATCCGCCTCTTCCTCTTTGCCGGAAATCTTTTCTGATAATAATGCAGATATTTCTTGTTCTGTACCCTTGAATTCCTCGCTAGCCCAAGCGCTTGAGTTCCATCCTTTAAAAACCTGGCGCAGCTTCTGGAAGAAATGCAGGGCATCTGCTTTATCAGAAAAAGAAAAATCTGTTTCTAAAATATTATAAATAAAATTAAATACGTAGGTTTGCCTATCTTTTGCGGTTGCCTCATCAACCTTGTCAAAGGCATTCTGCTGCAGGTAGACAAAATCAAAGAATTCACCCTTTAAATAATCTACGTAGTCAGGAAGCGATGCCCCCTCTTCGCCGATAACCTTCATCATCTGGGCGACATCATGGCACTTGCGCAGAATCTCATGGCCTCTTTCTTCCTGTTTTTCCTCAATAAAGCCCTTGTATTTACTCCAGCTGATTAAGGGGTCAATTGCCGGGTATCTCCTGGCGTCTGAGCGCTCGCGCGATAATCCGTGAAACGCGCCGACGACTTTTAATGTGGCCTGGGTTACCGGCTCCTCGAAATTTCCTCCGGCTGGGCTGACTGTCCCGCCGATAGTTACCGAACCGATACTGCCGTCAAGGAGTCTGACCACGCCTGCGCGCTCGTAGAAAGAGGCGATGCGCGACTCTAAATAAGCGGGGAAGGCCTCTTCCCCGGGTATCTCTTCCAGCCGGCCGGACATCTCGCGCATGGCCTGCGCCCACCTCGACGTAGAATCCGCCAAGAGTAAAACATTTAAACCCATCTGGCGGTAATATTCCGCAATGGTAACCGCCGTATAAACGCTGGATTCTCTCGCGGCAACCGGCATGGAGCTGGTGTTACAGATAATCACTGTGCGCTCACTCAAGGGTTTTCCGGTCTGAGGATCAATTAATTCGGGAAAGGTTTTAAGCGTCTCCACTACTTCTCCGGCGCGCTCACCACAGGCGGCGATAATCACAATATCTACCTCGGCGTGGCGGCTGGTTAACTGTTGTAAGACCGTCTTTCCGGAGCCAAATGGCCCGGGTATGCAATAGGTGCCTCCCCGCGCAACCGGAAATAAGGAATCTATTAAGCGCATCCTGGTTACTAAAGGCTCTTGAGGCTTTAATTTTTCAGCATATGCGGGAATGGGAATCTTTACCGGCCAATTCTGCGAAAGAAAAATATCTATCTCTTTACCGTCCTCATCCTTTAGCTTCGCCACCGGCTCTTCTAAATTATAATCGCCTGCCCCTGCAACCTGCGTTACTTCTAAAATCCCCCGCAGGCTAAACGGCGCCATAATATAATGTTTAAAAATCTTCTCCGGCACAAAGCCGATTTTCGCTCCGGCCAGGATTTTATCCCCGGGTTTAACCAGGGGAGTAAATTGCCACTTGTTCTCTTCAGGCAAAGCCTTTATATAGACCCCGCGCTGTAAAAAGAAACCGCACTTTTCGGCTAAAAGCGGCAGGGGATTCTGCAGGCCGTCAAAAATCTGGCCCAGGAGCCCTGGCCCAAGCTGGACAGAAAGCAACTCTTCGGTAAATTCAACTTTATCCCCGACCTTAAGGCCCGAGGTGCTTTCGTAAACCTGCAATTCCGCGTTCTTCTGCCGCACGCGGATTACCTCTGACTTAAGGCGTTCCTCGCCGTGGATGATATAAGCGACCTCATTCTGGATGACAAAGGTATCAAACCCGACGGTAACCATGTTGGCATTAATCCTTTTAATATAACCTGTTCTTTTTTGCGGCATCTAAAACCTCTTGTTAATTTCCGGCTAAGGCCTCAGTAAGTATTTTATTCTTATCTGCTGACTTAATCCTCTCCCAATGCTCCAGGATCAAGAGCTTGCAGGCATAAATAATCAGAAAATCCAGATCAAAATAGTGCCCGAATGACAACTCCTCTAAAAAATCCCACTTTGCCAGGGCCAATATCCTCTCGCCTTCAAGGGGCGAAGGATTCCTTTGCGCAGCCAGAGCCACATGATAAAGTATAGCTCCTGCAGATCCGTCGGGCCGCAGGTATTTAGCCGGGTCTATTCTTTTACGGCTGGCCCTTAACTTTACTAATTCATTGCGCAGCATAATCTCAAAATCCACCCATCTTCTTATGGTTGCCTGGGCCCCTTTATATTCGCATTGTAAGGGAAGACTCTCTAATAGCGTAAAATCATCCTGCGGGATGAGTTCTTGGCATTTTAAAAGAAACTGCTCAAAAGAAATATGCGCTGGCGCGCCAAAATGCAGCATGGGTAAACTTGCGATAAGATAAGGATATAAATCCGGCATGCTTTCTAACTCTTTAGGATTTCTTTCAGTTTTGGCTTAAGGTATGCCCCGATATATTCGGCCAGGGCCTTTTCGCTAAAATCAAACTGCGATTTACCGGCATCAAAGCTGATGACAAATCCCGCGCCGATACTCTCCGAAGGCCTTAAAAGTATTTCTTTCTTGGTCTCTGCCTTAAGCTTGGCTAAAAAGCCGCTCTCTAGGGCCTTCAGGTCTTCCTTATTAAGGGAAATTATGATATCTGTTTTTTCCTTTACGCAGGAACCCTTGATGGCGCTGCTTAAAATTTTAAAGAGATTTTCTGGCGTCAGCATATCGCGCAATTCCCTGACGATGATTTTTTGCAACATGATATTGACCTCCTGCTTAAGCGTAAGCAGAAGGTCTCTGCCAGCCTGCGTAAGCGAGGCCCTTTCTTCTTCGCGCATCTTAAGAATCTGCTCTTTCGCGTTATTCAAGAGGCTGCTAGCCTCGCGTTTTGCTTTAGCTAAAACCCGCTCTGCCTCCTGCCTGGTTTTCTCTTCTATTTCTTTAGCCTTCTTCTCAGCTGCAGCTATGCCTTCCTGATTTATTTTGTCTATTAACGACTTAATGTCTTCTGCCATGGCGTTCTCCTGTCTATCCCGTCAATATCTCTTCTACTACCTGTCTTGGATTCTTTGCTTTAAGTATTGGCCTGCCGACGACAATAAAATCTGCACCGGCTTCCCTTGCGTCTTTGGGCGTGGCAATCCTTTTCTGGTCTTCTTTTATAAAACCATCTGGCCTTATCCCGGGAGTAAGAATAATAAAATTCCTGCCTAAGCGTTTCCTGATTATCCTTGCCTCCTGCACAGAGCAGACCACGCCGTCTAAGCCGCATCTTCTTGCCATTCTGGCTAAATACAGGACTTCACTCGACACTGGCTTATTAATTCCTAAATCTTTCAGGAAACGGCCGCAGATACTGGTGAGCAGGGTTACCCCTAAGACCTTAGTATGGCTTCCGCGGCAGATATTGCTAACCTCCTTAAGCGCGGTTGGCCCGGATAAGGTATGCACTGTAAACATGGCTGCTTTATGCTTTAATGCCTCTTTAGCTGCTTTTGCCATGGTGTTAGGGATATCATTAAATTTTAAATCCAAAAAAACGCTCGCCCCTGTTTTACGGATAGCCCGAATAATCTTGGGGCCGCCTGCTGTATAAAGCTCTAAACCCACCTTAAAAATTTTTACTTTCGGATAAAGCAACTTTACCCAACGTAGCGCCTCTCTAGGGTTATCTACGTCCAGGGCGAGAATCAGTTGGGTCGCTGTTCGCTGTTCGCTGTTCGCTGGTTTCATGTTTTAAGGCTCCCGCTCAGTATTTTAATATCTTTTATTTTATTGGTAATCAAATATTCCTTTATACCCTGGATTATTTCCATGGTTACCTTGGGATTAATAAAATTCGCCGTGCCTATGCTGATTGCCGTTGCCCCGGCAATAAAGAATTCCAGTGCGCTTTTGGTATCCATTATACCACCCATTCCGACGATAGGGATTTTAATCTTTTGATAAACCTCCCGGACCATCCTCACCGCAACCGGCCTAATTGCCGGACCGCTTAAACCTCCCGTAACGCTTGCGATCTTAGGTTTCTTCGTTTTTATATCTATGCTCATGCCGGTAAGCGTATTTATTAAAGAAACCGCGTCGCTGCCGGCTCTTTCAGCTGCCAAAGCGATTTCGGCGATATCGGTAACATTAGGGGAAAGCTTGGTAATAATAGTCTTGCTGGTAACCTTGCGCACCTGCCTGACTAAATTATAAGTTGCTTTTGGATTCTGAGAGATTAGTTTGGGATTTGGGATTTGGGATTTGGGATTTTTAACATTAGGGCAGGAAATATTTAGCTCTATCGCCGCGACTCCCCTGACTTTATCCAGACGCTTTGCAAGGCTGATAAATTCATCCGGGTTATCCTCAGAGGCAATGCTGATAATTATCGGCACGCCTATCTTTTTCAACTGGGGTAATTTCTCTGCCAGAAAAACTATAAGCCCGGGATTTTCTAAGCCGATAGAGTTAAGCATGCCCGCGGGAGTTTCACAGGTGCGCGGGGGCAGGTTGCCTTGGCGGGGCTTTAAGGTAATGGTCTTGGTGACAATCGCGCCCAGTTTTTTTAAATCCATAAAGCCCCGGAATTCATCGGCATAACCAAATGTACCTGAGGCAACCATCACCGGGTTCTTGAGTTTCAAGTTACCTATATTCACGGAAAGTTTGTTTTGCATTTTATTTGCTTAAAATCATCTGGATAGAAACGAAAAGCAGGAATATGCCAAATAATCTTTTCAGGAGCGGGTCGGATAAATTCTGCACAAAGTTTGCGCCGATTAACCCGCCGATAAAAAACCCCAGGCAGATGAACCCGGCCATACCCAACTTTACGTTACCGCTATAATAATAACGCAGTGCTGCCAAGAGCCCGATAGGAGGAATCATAATAGCCAAGGTTGTGCCTTGCGCCTGATGCTGTGTCAACCCGAAGAGATAAACCAAAGCCGGGATAAGAATAGTTCCTCCGCCGATGCCAAACATCCCTCCGAAGATACCAGCGACTATGCCTAAAATTATATATAAAATCTGATTCATTATATTTCTCCTAATGTTGTGTCAAAGTGTCAGTGTATCAAAGTATCAAAAAATCTACACTTTGACACATTGACACCTTGATACTTTGACGCCGCTTCTAAAAACTCGGCTCAATACATAATACCTTATGTTTACTAAGACCCTTAAGCCCCCCGCGGATAAAACTCAAATTAGTCAGGTATTTCATCCTGCACCAGGTAAAGAATTTATCCTTCGGCTCCATGCCAAAGTTCCACTTTACATACTGATAGAGAAAATATATGGTCAAAAATAAAGAGGCGAGCGTAAAGATTTTCCAAAATACGCCTAGCCAGATAAAATTGCCTACCACGCCCAAGATAAAAAGCAGGGCAAAAATATGTAACATATGGAAATTACCCAAATAAATAAACCCTTTTAGAGGAAAGGGCAGCACAAATGAAGGGTTGCCTTTTAAAAATTGCAGGATAATCTCCAAGTTATTTTTACGCACATACTTCTGGATTAAAGGCAAATGCGCCTGGCCATAGGTCACCCAGACCCGAAGCAGGGCCTTTAAATCTGCGCGGTGCATATGGTCGACTTTGGCTTTAGGCGCAAAATAAAATTTCCAGCCTGCCTGGCGGTGCTGATAACTTAAATCCATGTCTTCGCCAGTGGGCCTCTCCCAGAATTTAGCCCCAATCTCGCGCATGGCACTGCGGCGGTAAGCGACATTACAAGTACCGAAAAAATAAGCCTTATGCCCGCCGATATCCGAGGGCTCAGGGTCTCTGGGGAATTCCGGGTAGTACCCCTCCTGAATAAAACCGTAGCGGGGAGAGACCATATTGAAACGGAAGTGCTGGCACCAGGCCTCTACCAGATTGTTGGGGTCGACTTTTAAGGTGAAGACTTCGCCTCCCACGGCGGCAATCTGCGGGTCACGGCTAAAGTGCTTGAGCATCTCGTTTATCCAGTTCTTATCCGGCGCGCAATCAGCATCAGTAAAAAAAAGAAAATCGCCCTTTACTGCTTCCAAGGCTTTGTTACGGGCAAATCCCGGAGATGGACAATTAGGGATTTGGACTAACTTAATGAAAGGGTAGATTTTGCGCCAACTTTCTATAATTTCTACGGTCTTATCTGTAGAACCTCCGTCGGCAATCACCCATTCCCAGGAGTCCCGCGGGTAATCCACGGCGAGCAGGTATTCAAAGGTCTTCTCAATGGTGCGCTCAAAGTTCTTTACGGGTATAATGATGGAAACAAAGGGATTAAAGGACGCCATTGTCTGCCTCCTTTTTTAATGAGCAGATAACTTACGAGCACAAAGTGTGAGTAAGTTATTGTGCGAATTAAACCCGCCACAGAACTTTGGCGGGTCAAATTCAGACAGAGACTTACGTTCGCTTCGCTCCATAAGTCTCGTCTTCATTTGACCAGATTATACTATCAGCGCTAAAGACCGGGCCTTCTTTACAGACTCTCTGAAAACCTCCTGTCGTATTCACTACGCAACCTAAACACGCACCTATGCCGCAGGCCAGATGTTCTTCTAAAGAAATCTGACCGGGAATTTTATGTTTTTGAGAAATCAACGCAACTTGTTTTAACATCGGCCTTGGGCCGCAAGCGTATATGGTCGTTGGTCGTTGGTCGTTGGTCGTTGGTAGAATATGTTTTAACAACTCAGTAACCTTGCCCTTAAAACCTCTTGAGCCGTCGTCAGTGGCGATTTTTACTGCGCAACCTAAATCTTTAAACTCTTTTTCGCAGAAAAGCTGATATTTTGTCTTAGCTCCTATTAATACCATACTTTGATACTTTGACACTTTCCTGCCTGCCGGACAGGCAGGGACACTTTGACACCTCTGTATTTTTTCCGCGAGGAATAAAAGCGGCGCGACTCCCATGCCGCCGGCAACTAATATCCGTAAGCTGTAAGCTGTAAGCTGTAAGCTGTAATTAAAACCATGCCCTAATGGCCCAATCACATCTGAATATTCCCCTGCCTTGCGAGTTGATAAAATCTGCGTCGCCTCACCCAGCACCTCATAAAGAATCTCTATGCTACCTCTTGAGGCCTTATGGATACTAAAGGGCCGGCGCAGCAGCGGTTCAAAAGCGCCGCCGTTTACCCTGATATTCACAAATTGTCCTGGCTGGGCTTCTTTGGCTATCTGCGAAGCTCCCAGGACCAGTTGAAAATAATTACCCTTAATCCTTTTATTATAAAGTATTTTTGCCTTGATTTGAAGCATCTTTTTACCGTTCACCTGTCTTTTTGAGCAAATAAATAATCAGGCCTGAGAATACGATAATGACACTTAAGGTTAATACTGTTTTGCGTAGATACATACTTAAACCCATGCTGAGCGCATCGTTCCAACCCTCTATCAAAAAAACAACAAAAAGCACGGCTAATATTGAGCCTATTTCTTTTTTTAGCCAGAGCGTTTTTAATGGAAGGTATTCTGCGATATCTTTCTTTAATAGCGCGCCCCAAGCAGGGATAAGGCGGGGGACTCTTTGCTGGTAATCCTGGTACGCCTGGCCAAACACTGCTACAAGTTTCTTTTCTTCCTGAAAGATAAGGAAGATGTAGCGTACAATAAAAACGCACAGGAAAATAACCAGCGCCCAGAAATTAAAGAGCGCAAGTACAACCCCCAGCCCGGTTAAAAGTATACCCAGATACATGGGGTTACGCACCAGGGTATAAGGCCCCCGCTCAATCAAAGAGCGGCTATTTTGGGAATTTGCGGATTTGTAACCCCGGCCAGAGGCCCGAAAAATCTGGCCTAAAAGAATAAGCGCAATACCGCAGATATTGGCGAATCCGTCCCAGAAAAGTGCCTGCGGCCGCCGGAAAAATATCTTAGGAAAAGCCAGGATCAAAACAACTGCCAGAAACATAATCAGTCCGTTTATCTTCAGGCGTTTTTTCATTTTAGCGCTGGCACCTCGGGCAGAAATAAGTCCCCCTGCCGCCTAAGGCCATCCTTTTAATCGGTGTTTTGCAGACCAAACAAGGCTTACCTTCGCGGCCATATACCTTATGATATTGCGCGTAGTCTCCGGGTTCACCCGATAACTGCACGTATTGGTCTACCGAGGAACCTTTGTATCTTATAGCTTCGGATAAAGTATCTTTTATTTCCCGAAATAACAAAGCTTTTTCTCTATCTGTTAAAGAAGACGCGGGCCGTTCAGGATGAATCCCGGCCCGAAAGAGCGCTTCCGCAGCATAGAGATTGCCTATGCCGGAAATAAATGTTTGGTCCAAAAGCAGTGGTTTGATTTTAGTCTTTTTACTGCTGAGCATGCCTTTGAATTCTTCCGCGGTTATAGCAAACGGCTCCGGGCCTAATCCCTGGATAAATTTTAAGCTGCGCCAATCATCCATCAGCCGCAGTTCCGCAAATAATCTCTGGTCGTTAAAATCCAGGGTTTTACCGCCGGATAATTTAAAACTCACCCGGCTGGCTTTATCATTACCCGGATAAACCAGTTGGCCGGTCATCTTCAAATGAATAACCAGGGCCTTACCGTTAGAAAGCTCCAAAATCAAAACCTTGGCCTTACGCAAGATATGCTTAATGCTGGCGCCGGTTAAGCCCAGCTTAAATCTCTTTACAGAGGGTTGACGAATAACCACAGCACGATGCACATAGACCTCGGTAATCTTCTTGCCCAGGACTGCTTTTTCTAATTCCCTTTTTATGGTCTCAACTTCCGGTAACTCCGGCATTTCTTCTCCTTGCACTAGGTGCCGAGCTAATCTCGTACCAGGTGCGAAACTAATCTTGTACCGTTTCCAAATCTAATCTTGTACCTGGTACAATCTTGAATTCGCACCTGGTGCCCGATTGGATTCACACCAGGTGCTAACTTAAAATTTTAACCCAGACCTCTCTGGAGCGCGGTCCGTCGCCTTCGCAAAAATATATCCCCTGCCAAGTGCCGAATGCCAAGCGGCCACTCTCAATAAATATAGTTAGGGAAGAACCAAAGAGCGCTGCCTTGATATGGCTATCGGAATTGCCTTCACTATGCGTGTATCCGGCATTTTCCGGGATGAGCTTATTCAGGGCACGGATAATATCCTGCCTGACCGACGGATCTGCGTTTTCATTGATAGTCAGCCCGGCAGTAGTATGCGGACAGAAGAGAAAACACACGCCATCTTTAACTTTGCTTTTAGATACTATTGCCTGGATTCTCTCCGTAATATCCACTAACTCGATACGGCTATTTGTTTTTACGCTTATCTTTTCCACTTTTTCCTTTTTTATGGTATTCCTGCAGCGATTTTACCCCTAAGTCCTTTTTGGCTAAGGCCTCAATGCCGTTGACGGTAGCCTGCGCTCCGGAGATAGTGGTAGTATAAGGTATGTTGTAAAGAATGACCTGTGAGCGGATCTTCACCTCATCTTGCCGCGGGACCCTGCCCGACGGCGTATTAATCACCAGTTGAATTTTACCGTCCTTCATCAAATCCAGGATATTGGGCCTGCCTTCAGCTATCTTAGGAAGCACTAAAACTTTAATGCCATTCTTCTCTAAACCGATGGCCGTTCCGGAAGTAGCATAGATATGGAATCCCAAATCCCGCAGTTTCTTGGCAATAAATACCACTGCCCTTTTATCTTTATCCCGCACAGAGATAAAGACATTTCCTTTACGCGGTAGATTCTGGCCTGCGGCAATCTGGCTCTTAATATAAGCCCGGCCAAAATCCGCATCTATGCCCATTACTTCGCCCGTAGATTTCATTTCCGGGCCCAGGATAATATCCACCCCGGGGAAACGGCTGAAAGGAAATACTGATTCCTTAACCGCAACGTGCTTAGGTATAATCTCTTTGGTAAAACCCAAATCTTTTAGTTTGGCTCCTAAGATAACTTTAGTAGCTAGTTTTGCCAAAGGAACGCCGATGGCCTTAGAAACAAAAGGTATGGTCCTGGAGGCTCTGGGGTTAACTTCTAAGACATAGACTTTATCCTCTTTTACTGCATACTGTACATTCATCAGGCCCACGACCTCTAGCTCCTTGGCCATTTTGTAAGTCGCTTCCCTGATCTTCTCTAATATTCCGCCTGGTAAGGTATAAGTAGGAAGCGCCATAGCCGAATCTCCGGAATGGATGCCGGCTTCTTCAATATGCTCCATTATTCCGCCGATGACAAAGGTTTCGCCGTCACCAATCATATCTACATCCACCTCAATGGCATCCTCTAAAAACTTATCAATGAGCACAGGATGCTCTCCGGAAACTTCAGCCGCCTCTTTAATGAAGCGCTCTAAGGTGGATTCATCATAGACAATCTCCATGGCCCGGCCACCTAAGACATAAGAGGGCCGCACTAAAACCGGATAGCCTATTTTCTGCGCCACTTGCTTCGCCTCTTGGAAAGTGAAGGCCGTGCCATTATCCGGCTGCAGGAGATTTAATTTATGGAGCATCTCCTTAAAACGCTGCCTGTCTTCGGCAATATCGATATTCTCCGCGCTGGTACCTAAAATGTTTACTCCGGCCTTGCGTAGAGGTATGGCCAGGTTAAGCGGGGTCTGGCCGCCAAACTGCACAATTACTCCGATGGGTTTCTCTACTTCAATGATATTCAGGATGTCTTCCCGGGTGAGCGGCTCAAAATATAACCGGTCCGAAGTATCATAATCAGTAGAGACTGTCTCGGGGTTACAGTTAACCATAATACTGTCAATGCCCTCCTCTTTCAAAGCATAAGCAGCATGGCAGCAGCAATAATCAAATTCAATACCCTGGCCGATGCGGTTAGGCCCGCCGCCTAAAATCACTACCTTTTTATTTTTGCTGGGCCGCGCCTCATCCTGGGTCTCATAAGTAGAATAAAAATAAGGCTGCTTGGCCGGGAATTCTCCGGCGCAGGTATCCACTAATTTATACACTGCCGTAACCTCCTCTTTCTTACGCAATTCGCGCACCTTTTCTTCGCTGGAGTTTAAAAGATAAGCCAGTTGTTTGTCGGAAAAACCGTCCTGCTTGGCTTCTTTAAGCAGCTCTAAAGGCATGTCCAGCTCATCTTTAGGCTGGTTATGCTTAAACTTTTTGATTTTCTCCTCCATCTCTACCAACTCTTTCATATTTTCAATAAACCAGGGGTCAATCTTAGAGAGGCCGTATATTTCTTTGACCGATAAACCCGCCTTAAGTCCGTATCTGATATAAAATAGCCTCTCATCGTTAGGGATGCGGATTTTATCCTTGATAATTTTCAGCAAACCGTTCTGGGGCTTCTTGAGCATCTCATCGGTAATCTTATCCTTGCCGTCTGCGCCAAAACCAAAGCGGGAGATCTCCGTCGAACGGATGCCTTTTTGCAGGGCCTCTTTAAAATTACGGCCGATGGACATTGCCTCACCCACTGCTTTCATCGAGGTATTCAGCAGGCGCTCTGCCCGTGGGAATTTCTCAAAAGTAAACCTGCAGATTTTAAAAACACAGTAGTCTACGGTAGGTTCAAAGAAAGAAGTAGTCTTCCCGGTAATCTGGTTCATTACTTCCGGCAGCGTCAGGCCCACAGCCAGCTTTGTCGCTACTCTGGCAATAGGAAATCCGGTGGCCTTAGAGGCCAAAGCAGAGGAACGCGAAAGCCTGGGGTTGACTTCAATAATCACAATGTGGCCGTTCTCGGGATTCTGGGCAAACTGGATATTCGCACCGCCGCCGGTGATACCGACTCTGCGGATTATCTTCTTGGAAAGATTAACAAAATTATTGTATTCTTCAGTAGTCAGGGTCTGGCTGGGCGCAACTACAATGCTATCTCCGGTATGCACACCCATGGGGTCAACGTTCTCCATGGAGGTAATCATAATCACGTTATCTACGCAGTCACGCATGACTTCAAATTCAATTTCTTTCCAGCCCAAAACAGACTGCTCCACCAGAATTTGATGCACCGGGCTGGTCTCTAAACCTTTGTCGAGGAATTTTTCTAACTCTTCCTTATTATAAGCTGTGGCGCCGCCGCTACCGCCTAAGCAATAAGCCGGCCGCAGGATTAAAGGAAAACCGATGTTCAGGCCGATCTTCATCCCTTCTTCCACTGTAGTAGCAATGCCGCTTTTAGGCACGTCTATACCGATCTCCTGCATGGCCTTCTTAAAGAGCTCGCGGTCTTCGGCGCAAGCAATCGCTTCCACTGATGCCCCGATAGACTCTACCCCGTATTTTTTCAAAATACCTTCCTTCATCAGAAAGAAGGCCAAATTTAATCCGGTCTGCCCGCCTAAAGTCGGCAGGATGGCATCCGGCCGCTCTTTAGCAATAATCTTAGTCACTACATCTACATTCAGCGGCTCTATATAGGTAATATCCGCCAAGCCCGGGTCAGTCATAATCGTCGCCGGGTTAGAATTGACTAAAATCGTAAAGTAACCTTCCTCTTTCAGGGCCTTGCAGGCCTGAGAGCCGGAATAATCAAATTCACAGGCCTGCCCGATGACAATCGGGCCTGAACCAATCATAAGAACCTTTTTAAGATCTTTACGCCGGGGCATCTGTTACTCCTTTTTTAACATTTTCATAAATCTATTAAACACGTTGTTTATCTCATCAAAACCGGGGCTCACCGGATAATACTGGATACCGATAATTTTCAGTTTCCGGCTCTCTATTTCTTCGACGCTGCGGTCATTGAGGTTACGCGCCGTAATCTTTATCTCTTTTATTTTATGGAGCGAATCAGCGTCTACTACGCAGGCATGGTTCTGCACGGTGATCTCGCCTTTATAAGAAACGGGGTTATTTATAGGATAATTGACGCCGCGATGCCCCAGCCTTAACCTAGTTATCTTAGCACCCAACGCCGCTGCCAGGACCTGATGGCCGGTAGATATTCCTAGCATAGGCAGCTTATTAATCAGAGGCTTGATATTATTAGCCACTTCTTTTAAGGCCGGGTCTTCTTCGGGGCCGTTTGAAATAATCAACCCCTTAGGTTTGTGGCGCAGGATTTCCGCTGCCGGAGTATTATAAGGCAAAACTGTGAGAGAAAAACCCAGCGCTTCCAGTTGCCTGATGATACTATTAGCGATACCCAAATCCAAGATAGCTATTTTTTGCTTTGCCTTGGCCTTGCCCAAGTGCAGGGGTCTTGTAACGGAAATTTTAGGCAATAGGCTCTCTATGGATTTCTTTTTAAAGGTATTTATCTTGGCTAAGAGTTCCTTACTTTCAAAATTCTGAGTAGAAATTATCCCGAAGAGAGAACCCTTTTGCCTTAAATGCACGGCTAAAGTGCGCGTATCCACTGCGCTAATCCCTACCAGCTTATGCGCGATCATAAAATCTTCCAAACTCCCCTTTGCCTGCCAGTTAGAATAGACGCGCGAAATATTTTTCACTACCAGGCCGGAAAGCCAAATATTTTTGGACTCATTGAACTTTGGCGCGACTCCGTAATTACCGATTAAAGGATAAGTAAGGACCAAAATCTTGCCGGCATTAGCCGGGTCAGTGATCATCTCCTGATAACCCACTACTGCGGTATTAAAAATTACCTCGCCAATCCTTTCTCCTTCTGCGCCCAAACTCTCACCCGTAAAAATCTTACCATCTTCCAACATCAGAATTGCCTTCATTGCTTGCTCTCCTTTAAGAGTTGTTTGACTTTATCTACTGCCTCCTCAGCTGTCGCCACTTTGATTACACCTTTTATATCCCAAGAATGAAGACTGATTATTGGTATGCCAAACTGTATACAATAAGCAATCTCAGAAAGCGTCCCTGCTTCCCCGGGAAGCGCAACCACCACATCCGCGCTCTTTACCACTAAAACATTTCTCGCTAAACCCATACCTGTAGGGATAGCTATATCTACAAAAACATTGGCATCGTGCTTATCGTAACCTGGTAGAACGCCTATAGTTAGGCCTTCTCCAACCTTAAAACCCTGACAAACCGCCTTCATCGTTCCACTTAAGCCCCCACAAACCAGAATATCCACCACTTTTGCCAACTTTTTACCCAATTCTTGGGCTATCTGCTCCACTTCCTTCGTACACTCATGCCCCCCAATCACCCCTACCACCTTTTTACGCATATCTTCTAAAAATTAATCAGCGTTATTTAAACTGTTCTTTTATCCTAGGGCGGGTAAGAAAAAGAATAATAAGTAAACAAACTAACGCTGGAACGATACATAATATCCTCTTAAATAAAGGTTCTGCGCGAGCAAGAATAGCAAAGAGTAATCCAATTGGAACTGATAAATATAATCCCCAAGAATAAATAATTAAATTATATTTTCTTGCACTTGTTTTTAGTCTTAAAGATTGAATACCAGCCCAGAATATAAAAAAGCCTATAGAAATAAAAAACGGTGAGGCAATTAATGGCCCAATAACAAAACTTTCCATTTCTTTTGGATGTAATATAAAATGAGTAAGCAGGTTGCCGCAATATAATACTAAACGCGCCCCTATTATCAAATCTAATAAACCTATAATAAACATACATATTTTTATTTTCTTATCCATCATTTTGGCTACCTCCCTTTAAAATGAATCTGGCGAATTTTCATCCGGTTACTAATAAGCTAATTTTTGCGGGTGACGCGGGGGATGCCTCGAGGAAAATTTGACGAGAGGCTCACCTCGCGGTGAGGACCCGCAAAACTCAATTTCAGCACGCGAGCAAATCCCGCAGCAAAATCATTAAGTTATCAAAGTGCGCCTGGCGGGAGTCCCTGCCTGCCGGCAGGCAGGGAACCTGCACAGTGCTTACCTTGCGCCTGGACAGAGTCGAACTGTCACCACTAGCTCCGGAGGCTAGTGCGCTATCCATTGCGCTACAGGCGCGCGATTAAAATAAGCTTAATTGTTTCTCCGTAGTATCTTTTTTATCTTCATCCGAGAATATGGAAATTTTTCCATATTCTCCGTCGTAACCTGCCTGGATATTCACTTTACTTTCTCTCACCCTGAATATACCTTCGGCGATCCTGGGATTTACATTCTTTAACAAAACTTCTTTGGGTGTCCTATTTAAAATCTCAAATTCCGTCCCTAATCTCGCCAGGCAGGCGCGGTATTCTTTCTCTACGCCCTGCGAGGCCTTACCAATACCTTTTGCCTCGGCGATAATCTCATCCAAAGGAATCAGATTCTTAAAAGGGATGCTGTTTGAAGGAACGTATCCCTGCGGCCTATCGGCTAACTGCTCCACCCGGTTCATCACGCCCACAGTAACGTTTTTTCCGCACTTGGGGCACTTGCCTTTATTGGCGCGGGTTTCATCCGGAGAGAGCCGCATACTGCAAAGCCGGTGGCCGTCATAATGATATTTGCCTTCCTCCGGGAAGAATTCCACGGTGTATAAGAATCTTTTTTTGTCTTTGGTTTTGAGCACTTCCCTGATGGTTTTATAATTTAGCTCGCAATCAAAAACATTGGCCTCGCGGCCTATCTTAGAAGGCGAATGAGAATCGCTGTTAGATACGAGAGTATATTTATCCAGCGCGCTTAGCCGCCAATTCATGGCAGGATCCGAGGAGAGCCCGGTCTCTAAGGCAAAGATTTTGGGTGTCTGGTTCTCAAAACAATCTTCAATCCTGTTAAAACCGGACATGGAGCCAAACAAACTAAACCAGGGGGTCCAGATGTGCCCGGGTATAACCATGCAATTCTCATCAATATCAAAAATAATCCGCGCCAGCTCTTCGGCATCCATCCCTAATATCGGCCGGCCATCTGAAGCCAGGTTTCCGTAGCGGGCGAGGGTCTCGTTTATTTTATCCGTAGTTTTCAAAGAAGGGCTGAGCACCATATTATGGATACGGTAGGTCTTGCCTTTTTTAGAATAAATGCTGCTGATCTCCGAAGTCAGGATAAAATATACCTCCTTATATTTAAACAGGCCGTTACCCAAATCTTCTAAATTATTCCTTAATTCTTCCAGCCACAAATGGTGGGTAAAATCGCCTGTGCCCATTAAGGTGATACCTTTTAATTTCGCCCAGTCGGCAATATGCGCTACGTCCATATCACGGGAGGTGGCCCGGCTATATTTAGAATGAATGTGAAAATCAGCTATGAATTCCATTTTTGTTATTGGGTTACTTACGTTTAAACACTATAACGAATTTGTATATACGATCTTGCCCGCACAGATAGTGTATTCCACTATGCCGGACAATTGTTTCCCCAGAAAAGCCGAGTTTTTAGATTTGGAAACAAATTGTTCTTTAGTAACTATCCATTCCTTATCCGGGGAGACGATAATAATATCTGCGCCGCATCCGGCGTCTAATGTGCCTTTATCTATGCCTAAAATTCGCGCCGGATTAAGGCAGAGTTTTTTGACTAAATCTATCCAACCCAACAAGCCGGTCTTCACCAATTCGGTAATGCTTGCGGCCAGTTCAGTTTCTAAACCAATAGTGCCGAATTCTGCCCGCTGGAATTCAATCTCTTTTTCGTTTTCGGTGTGCGGGGCATGGTCAGAAGCAATGGCGTCTATTATCCCGCTCTTTAAGCATTCTTTCAAAGCCTCTGTATCTGACTTGCTTCGTAAAGGAGGGTTCATTTTCATATTGGCATCAAAACCCAGCACTGCCTCTTCAACCAAACTAAAATGATGCGGCGTAACTTCTGCCGTGATATTTATGCCTTTCTTTTTGGCGGCGGCGATTAACTGCACTGACTCTTTAGTGCTGACGTGCGCAATGTGCAGGCGGGATTTGGTTTCTTCGGCTAAGCGAATATCCCTTTCTACTCTTTTATATTCTGCCTCAGCCGGCATCCCCCGTAAACCCAGCCGCGTAGAGATAATCCCCAAGTTTACTACTCCCGAATTGCTCAGCGATTTATCTTCGCAATGCGAGATGACTAAAACGCCTTCATCTTTGGCTTTTAAGAGAGCTTGGCGCATCAGTTCTGCATTCTCTACAGACGCACCATCATCGGAAATGGCTACCACTCCTTCTTTTTTCAGGCTGGCTATATCGGTTAATTCTTTCCCCAGCCTTCCTTTAGTGATGGCGCCGGCAATAAAAACATTGGCCTGTCCGCTCCTCTGTATAATATTCTTGAGCAGTCTTATATTTTCCGGGCAATCCATAGCCGGCGCGGTATTAGGCATGGCTAAGAGGCTGGTGACCCCGCCCTTTAACGCTGCTTTGGTGCCGGTAGCAATGGTCTCCTTATCTTCCCTACCCGGTTCGCGTAGATGCACATGCATATCCACGATGCCCGGCATGACTATTTTACCCCTGGCTTCTATGACATTATCCGCATCCGCTTTAATGTTTTTGGCTACCCTGGATATTTTAGCGCCCTCCACTAAAATATCACAAATACCGTCTATATTATTTGCCGGGTCAATTACCTGCCCGTTTTTAATGAGTATCTTCATGGCTGATATTCTCATTCGCCTGCGCTACTAAAAAGAGCGCGGCCATCCTCACGGCAATGCCGTTGGTCACCTGTTCCAGTATCACAGAGTTTGCGCCGTCGGCTACGCCGCTGGAAATTTCAATCCCGCGGTTTAAGGGCCCCGGATGCATGACAATAATATTCTTCTTAGCCTTCTCTAACCTTTCTTCGGTAATCCCGAAGTTTTTAAAATATTCTAATTGCTCTGGGAAGGCATTACCCTCATCGCGCTCAAACTGCATCCTTAAGACATCCACTGCATCAGCATCTTTTAGCGCCTCATCTATATCATTAGTCACTCTAACGCCCATTTCTTCAATGGCCGGCGGCACCAACATTTTGGGCGCGCAGACCGTCACTTGAGCGCCTAATTTAGTCAACCCCCAGATATTGGAACGGGCCACGCGCGAGTGCGCGATATCTCCGACAATACTCACCCTTAACCCTTCAATCCTGCCTAGTTTCTCCTTTAAAGTAAAAATATCCAAGAGCGCCTGCGTAGGATGTTCGTGCCAGCCGTCTCCGGCATTAATCACGCTGGCCTTGACATGGCGCGCCAGTATTGCCGCTGCCCCGGAATAATTATGCCGCACTACGATAATATCTACTTTCAGGGCCTCTATGTTCCTGCCGGTATCAATTAAGGTTTCCCCTTTTTTGACGCTGGAGGTCTCTGAGGCAATATTAATCACGTCTGCGGATAAGCGTTTTGCTGCTAGCTCAAAAGATACCCTTGTCCTTGTAGAGGGTTCATAGAACAAATTCACCACGGTCTTACCGCGTAAGGCCGGGACTTTTTTAATCTCGCGGGTAGAAACCTCTTTAAAGGAATCCGCAGTAGCTAAGATAAACTCCAGCTCTTCCCGGCTTAAATCTTCTAAACCCAGTAAATCTTTTCTCGTCCAGACCATATTGAGTTTTTTGAGTTTTTTGAGTTTTTTGAGTTTTTTGAGTTATGATATATACAACTCAATGGACTCTATGAACTCAATAGACTCAATGAACTATTAGTCCTTTTCTACAATCACCACTTCATCGCAGCCGTCCACTTCGCTCAAGCGCACCTCTACGGTCTCCTTCTGGGCGGTAGGGACATTCTTGCCGACATAATCTGCGCGCACCGGTAATTCCCGATGCCCCCTGTCTACCAGCACAGCCAGCTGTATGGACTTAGGCCGGCCCAAATCCATTAAGGCATCCAGCGCTGCCCTGACGGTCCTGCCGGTATATAAGACATCATCCACTAAAACAAGGTTCTTATCTGTGATAGAAAAATCTATCTCTGTCTTATGCACCACAGGCTGGCTGGCAATCAGGGTTAAGTCATCGCGATATAAGGTAATATCTAAAACCCCCACCAATACGCTGGCATTATCAATTTTTTTAATGCAACCGGCAATGCGGCTGGCTAGAAAGGCCCCGCGGTTTCTGATACCTACCAGGCACAAATCCTGCGTGCCCTTGTTCTTCTCCAGGATCTCGTGGGCAATGCGCATCAGGCTGCGGTTAAGCATCTCTTTATCTAATATTTTAGCTTTTTCTCGCATGCCTAATCTGCCTCTGTTTATCCCGCTCTATGCGTTTAATGTAACCGGTATATACTGTTTAACGGGCGGGATTATTTCGCGCATATAACTTACTCACACTTTGTGTTCATAAGTTATGCGCTCAATAAAAAACCCAACCGCTTTCTTTTGCAGTTGGGTGTTCTGATTTTAGTTTACCCTGATTCATGATCTTGTCCTTGCTAGTTTCTCAAGAACTAGCTTAAAGGCCTCGTCTAATTTATTCAAATATACCATCTAAAGCGCTCCCTGTCAAGGAAAAATTTATACCACCACCACGAATTCTCCGCGCGGTTTTTCTTTTTCCAGTTGCCCTAAGATATCCTGGCTACTGCCCCGTTTTATCTCTTCGAACTTTTTGGTCAGTTCCCGGCAGCAGGCTATTCCTCTGTCACCGAAAACGCACCCCATATCCTCCAGGGTCTTCATGATTCTGTGGCAGGATTCATAAAATACAATAGTGCATTCTAGTTTTGCCAGTTCTTTCAGGCGGTTACGCCGGGCTAACGACGTGCGGGGCAGAAATCCGGCAAAGATAAAATTATGCGTGGGTTTGCCGCAGAGAACCAGGGCATTGATAAAGGCAGCCGGACCGGGGATACAAGTGATAGCGATATTATTCTTGATGGCTAAATTAATCAGGTGATAACCCGGATCGAGTATGCCCGGCGTGCCGGCATCCGAAATCAGGGCAATGGATTTGCCCTCTTTGAGCAGGTTGATAAGGTATCCACCTTTAGTAAGTTTATTATGTTGGAAATAGCTGGTAGTAGGAACATGGATACCATAATGCTCAAGCAGGATCCTGGTGTGCCGCGTATCCTCGCAGGCGATTAAATCTACGCTCTTTAATACCTCTAAGGCGCGCAAACTGATATCTTTTAAGTTACCGATAGGGGTAGCAACGATATAGAGCATTCTCTTTAAGGGACAGGTACAATCTCAGTTTCGCACCTGGTGCCCGATTGGATTTGCACCTGGTGCTATTCGACGGTTACGGACTTGGCTAAATTACGCGGCTGGTCCACATCGCAATCGCGCTTGACGGCAATATGGTAGGCTAATAACTGTAATGGCAGCGCTACTATTAACGGAGAAAATAACTCCTCTATTTTAGGCACATAGATAACTTCGCGGGTGAGTTCTTGTATGTTTTCATCCCCTTGGCTGGCAATAGCGATAATCTTGCCCTGGCGGCTGCGTATCTCCTGGATATTAGAGGCCATCTTTTCGTAGACGCCCGATTCAAGCGCAATACAGACCACGGCGCGGTATTCATCAATTAAGGCAATAGGCCCATGCTTCATTTCGCCAGCAGCATAGCCCTCAGCCGGAATATAAGAAATCTCTTTTAATTTCAGCGCGCCTTCCAGCGCCGAAGGATAATTGATGTTCCTGCCCAAAAATAAAAATGAACCGAAATGGGAATGCCGGCGGGCAACCTCTTTGATAACTTCCTGATTCTCCAGGACCTGCTTTTGCAGATGAGGAGTTTTCTTGAGAACGCTAACAATCCGCTCTATTTTATCCTCGGCTAAAACCCGCTTCAGGCCTGCCAGATACAAGGCGAACAGATACAGAATAGCTAGCTGCGCCGTATAGGCCTTGGTGGAGGCCACGCCTATCTCAGGGCCGGCATGGGTATAGATTGTAGCGTCAGATTCGCGCACCAGGCTGGCACCTAAAACATTACAAATAGCTAATACCGCTGCGCCTTTTTTCCTGGCTTCCCGCACTGCTGCCAGGGTATCTGCGGTCTCGCCTGACTGGCTGATAGCTACTACCAGTGTATCCGCATTAATCAGGGGGTTACGGTAGCGAAACTCACTGGACACATCTACGCTTACCGGCACCCTACAGAGTTCTTCTATAATATACTTACCGCATAAGCCCGCATGATAAGCAGTGCCGCAGGCCACAATAATAATATTTTGTTTTTTCTTCAGCTGCTCTTCGGGAATCCCCAAATCTTCAAAGAATATTTTGCCGGTTTCTTTCCTGATGGTCATACCCAGGATATTCTCCAGTATCTTGGGTTGCTCATTAATCTCCTTGAGCATAAAATGCCTGTACCCTTGTTTCTGGGCCTGGTCAATATCCCAGTTCAGGCGCACCGTATTCTTAGGGATGTTTTTGCCGCTAAAGTCCGTTACCCGAACACTATCCTTCTCCAGAACCGCCACTTCATTATCATTTAAAAAAATCACTTCGTTCGTAGCATCTAATATCGCCGGCGCATCCGAGGCAAGAAAATTCTCCTTCTTGCCCACGCCGACAATTAAAGGACTGCCTAGGCGCGCGCCGATTAGCTTATCGGGTTCTTTTTGTGAAACAACCGCAATGGCAAAAGAACCCTCTAATTTACCAAGCGCCTTCCTAAACGCCTCTTCTAAGGGAGTGCTGTTACAATAAAACTTTTCTACAAGATGCACGATTACCTCGGTATCGGTCTGGCTTAAGAATTTATGGCCTTCCTTAATAAGCTCATTTTTTAATTTAGCATAATTTTCAATGATGCCGTTATGGACAACGGCGATTTCGTCGTGACAATCGCTATGGGGGTGGGCGTTGATTTGGTTGGGCGCTCCATGCGTCGCCCATCTGGTATGGGCAATACCTAGATTCCCGGCCAGGGGCTTTTTATGCAGGAGATTTTCCAGCGCGCTGATCTTGCCCGCAGATTTTCTGACGGAGAGGGCATTTTTGCCAGACAGGATGATAGCCATGCCACTGGAATCATAACCGCGATACTCCAGGCGCTTCAGGCCGTTGAGTAAAATCTCCTGGGCTGACCTTTGGCCGATATAACCGATTATTCCGCACATAATATTAACGTCCCCAACCGGATTTTCCGCCTTCGTTCTTTGGTAGATTTCCTTCTTAGCTTTGGTGAGCTACGGCGGACCCGCGAAGTACACCATAGCGCTTTACGAAGTAAATTCAAGGTGCGTAGGCGGGGAACCGGTCAATATTAACGTCCCCAACCGGATTTGAACCGGTGTCGAGAGCTTGAAAAGCTCTTGTCCTAGACCAGGCTAGACGATGGGGACAAGCTCGTTATTAATCTATCAAACTTACTGTTGCCTTTGTAGCCCTTTAACTGGCTCTCTCGTTTACGTGCTTCTGTTTTTGTGGCACAATCTTCTTTGTAAACTATTATAAATGGCCCTTTATTTTTTGTCGAACTAACACAGTTTTGATTATGCTGTTTTAGCCGTGCCGATAGATTTTCGCAACTGCCTATATAGTACTTACCCTTCGCGTTCTCAAGAACATAAACATAGTACATGTCCTGCAACAATTTGTCATAGACCAGGCTTCCCGCCAAACAACCTATATATTCAGGCGGGATCCCGCCTGCTATTGCATAGAATGGCGGGAAGACGATGGGGACTTTAGGGGTTATTCTTCCTCTTCTGCAATCACCGGCGCCACGCAAGAAACGCGGTCTTTCTCCTGTAGCTTAATCAGCCGCACTCCCTGGGCAGACCTGCCGGTAGTGCGGATATCTTTGACCGCACAACGTAAGAACATGCCGTTCTGTGTAATAACCATCAGCTCGTCGTTGTCGCTGACAGTCTTTAAACTTACTGCCTCGCCGTTCTTACTGGTGACTTTTATATTAATAATGCCTTTGCCGCCGCGGCTGGTCAGGCGGTATTCTTGAATGGGTGTACGTTTGGCAAAGCCTAATTCCGTAACGGTTAATACTGTGGTATCCTTCTGGGCTAAAACCATGGCAATCACTTCGTCTTTCTTGGCTAAAGAGATGGCGCGTACGCCTCCTGCCTGCCTGCCCATATCCCGCACCTTGCTCTCAGAAAATCTTATGGCCTTACCCTGGCGGGTACCGATAAGCAGCTCCTGTTTTCCGTCGGTTAACTCTACGCCGATCAGCTCATCGCCCTTATCCAGGCTAATGCCGATAATCCCGCCCTTGCGCGGATTACCGTAGGCGTCAAGCCTTGTCTTTTTAATCTGGCCGCACTTGGTGACCATTACCAGGTATTGGTCAGCGGAGAATTCCTTCACCGGTATGGTCGAGCTGACTTTAGAGCCTGCTTCCATCTGTAAAAGATTAATGATGGCCTTGCCTTTGGAAGTGCGGCTGGCCTGCGGGATTTCATAAACCTTGAGCCAATGCACCTGGCCCTTATCAGCGAAGGTCAATAAATAATCTTTGGTCGAGGCCACAAAAAGATGTTCTATAAAATCCTCTTCTTTGACTTCTGCGCCCGTTGCCCCTGTGCCCCCGCGTTTCTGTTTACGGTAGGCGCTCACCGGCAAGCGCTTGATATAACCGCCGTGGCTTATTGTCACCACTACGTCTTCTTCGGCGATAAGGTCTTCCACCTCTAATTCTTCTGCTTCGGCGACCAGGTCGGTCCTGCGTTCATCGCCGTATTTTTTCTTTAAGGCCTCCAGATCCTCTTTGATGATGCCTTCAATTTTCTTCTCCGAGGCGAGTATGGCTTTACACAGTTCAATTTTTTTCAGGAGCTCTAAATATTCGGCGTCAATCTTATCGCGCTCTAAAGCAGTGAGGCGCTGCAACTGCATTTCTAATATCGCCTGCGCCTGCACATCAGAAAGGCCGAATTCCTTCATCAGGCGCTCTTTGGCATTCTCCGTATTCTTGGAGGTCTTGATGACCTTGATAATCCGGTCGATGTATTTCAGGGCAATCTTTAAGCCCTCTAAGATATGCGCCCTCTTTAAGGCCTTATCTAATTCAAATTGCGTCCTGCGCCGGATGATAATCTTGCGGTGCTCGATATAATATTCCAACATCTGACGTAACGTCAAAACCCGCGGCCTGTTGTCTACCAGCGCCAGCATAATAATCCCGAAGGTAGTCTCCAGTTGCGTATGTTTAAAGAGCTGATTCAAGACAATCTGCGCTTCCACGTCGCGCTTGAGTTCTACCGCGATACGCATCCCGTCTTTATCGGATTCATCGCGGATGTCAGAAATACCCTCTATTTTTTTATCGTCCACCAAAGCGGCGGCGGCCTCAATTAACGCGGATTTCTGCACCTGGTAGGGAATCTCAGTAATTATAATCAGGTCCTTGCCGTTCTTCTGGCGCTCGATAGTGGCCCGCGCGCGCACGGTGAGCTTACCTTTTCCTGTGGTATAGGCATCTTTGATACCGTTCCTGCCGCAGATTACGCCGCCCGTCGGAAAATCCGGACCCTTGATATAACGCATCAGGTCCTTGATTTCGGTTTCCGGATGATCTAATAGATAGATAATGGCATCGGCCACTTCATTCAAATTGTGCGGGGGGATATTGGTAGCCATACCCACAGCTATACCGCTTGAGCCGTTCACTAACAGATTAGGCAAGGCCGCGGGCAATAAAAGCGGCTCTTTGAGGGAGGAGTCAAAATTGGGCCCGAAATTTACGGTGTCCTTATCAATATCCGCGAGTATCTCATCGGAAATAGCAGCCAGGCGCGCTTCAGTATTATGACTTATGAATCCATTGGATACAAATGAGTGGCACGGGCTATCCACTTTAATTGAATAGACTCTTTTCTTACCAGCATCTTCTACCGAAACAATTTTATCAAAGATATATCTATTTTTTATCAAACCCTCAAACAAACTAACATCGTCTTTATCAAGAACCCTTCTTAGCCTGGGCCAGTATTTTTCTATTTTTGGGTACCTATCGATGTTGTGTTTTTTTAGCCATTCTATGTTCCCCCAATATTTTCTCTTGCACCGTGTGCTTTTTTTACGAAGATAGTCGGCGATGTAGGGAATACAATCTGTCTTGGACATAACCCAATCAGTTTTATTGCGATTACAAATATCTATCAACCTTTCACGACTTTTCCTAGTAGCAAAATTTATTTGATTTTTAAATAAATCGAGATTGTTGCGGCCTCTAATAAACAACCTAAAATAGTTTTTTTGCTTATGAAATCTATGCGAAGAATCAATGCCAAACATTAGGAGGAAAACCTGTAAACCTTGAATCAATTTTCCGCTGGTTGATATCAAGCTGATATCAGGGTTTCTTTTGCCAACACAAATACTACCATCTCCCTCTGCATAACCTTTTATAAACGCGGCAACCGATTTTTTCGAGGAAGAAAAAATTATATCTGGAATGGTTTTATCATAAGCTCGCAACTGACGTAACCCTAGATTTTTCAAAAAATCTATAACATGCATTGAATGAATTTCTAAATAAGTACATTTCTTTTTCCCATAACTCAACGGTTTTCTTACAAATTCATGCAGCCTGCAATCGGGGAATACTCGCTGGAAACACGATTTAAATTCCCGTAGAAACTCTTTATCCCCATTACAGAATCCAATTTGTTCCCTGCTTATAGAACCTTCTGCAATTAGCGCTCCCAAAATAAAAGCCAGATCTACATTCATAGCGCGAGGAAGCTTATGCTCCTGCCTTCTGTTTCGAAGTTCTGGATAAAATTTTTTTAATAAAGGTTCCCTTGAAGGGAATAACGAACCGCTCCTACTGACTACGACAAAATCGCCATTTTCTACATTATTCAATAGTGTCCAAACTAATTTTGGCTTTGTTCCATTACGTTGCCACGTTAAAATAGGATGATTCCGGCTCCCGCATAAGCTAAAACCTCTAAAGGTAGTAATTTTTTTAGTTAAATGCTCTCCGGAATCAAACCATTTTGAAACATGATTTATCTTATTATTTAATGAAAGTACCCGAAAATCTGTTTTGGAATGATGAGGAAGTTTGTCTATTCTTTGCAGTCCTTTATCTGTAACAATCAGAGTATCTCCGGTGACGCAATATCTCATCGCGGCAGCTGCATCCCCGTCGACCGATCCAAAATTTCCCTGCCCGTCTACCAAAGGATAGCGCAGGGAAAAACCCTGGGCCATCCTGACTAAGGCATCATAAACCGCGACATCGCCGTGGGGATGGTATTTACCCAGGACCTCGCCGACGATACGCGCGCATTTCTTATAAGGCTTAGAGTGGTCAAGATTAAGCTCCTGCATGGCATAAAGAATGCGCCTGTGCACCGGCTTTAAGCCGTCGCGGATATCGGGCAGGGCGCGGCCGACGATGACGCTCATGGCATAATTTAAATAAGAGTCCTTGACCTCATCCTCAATATAAACCGGGATAATTTTTTCGTTACGCGTATACATTTTTAATAAAAGTTAAGGGGCTGCGTTTCTGTGTAACGTTAAATGTGTAACGTGTAATGTAGGTTTAATATTTTACCGTGTAATGCAAGTGTTTTCCCCATTACACCTATCTTTTGCATTACACCCGCTTTACACATTACACTTTACACATTACACAAATTTTTATATATCTAAATTCTTAACCTGATGGGCGTAATTCTCGATAAATTCGCGGCGCGGTTCAACCGCATCGCCCATTAAAACCGTAAACATCTTGTCCGTTTCCACCGCATCCTCTAAGGTGACCTTTAAAATCGTGCGCTTTTCCGGGTCCATAGTAGTCTCCCACAGCTGCTGGGGGTTCATTTCGCCTAAGCCTTTATACCTTTGAATATGCATGCCTTTAGTCGCCATCTCTTTGATGTAGGCCAGGACGTCTTTGAGCGCCAAGAGGTCTTTATATTCTTTCTCATTACTAATCCGGTATAAAAACTTGGGCTTCTTCTCTGCTACCTTAGCGGTAACATCTTTTTGGCTGAATTCCCCTGCGCCATAACTAGAGATCTCTAAACCCATCTTCTCTATCTTGGTGACCACCTTCTCTACTTCCTGCGCTTCATAAAGTTCCAGCACATCCTTTTCCATATCCTTGTCTTCTTTATCCGTCAGACTAGCTAATTCCTTATCTGAATAGAGAAAATGGTCTTTTCCCTCCACTTTTACCCTATAAATAGGCATTTTTTTGGTCTTAGGATGCCTAAATTCCAGATATTTTATTAATCCTACTCCCTTTTTCTCTAAAATCTTGCCCAATTTCTCTAATTCCACCAGCAACTCTAAAAGGTCCTTAAATTTATTGTCGGTAAAAGCCTCTTTATCTTTCAGGCGCATAAAGGTATGGCCCTCTCTGCCTAATTCTAAAAGCAGCTCATCCATCTGCTGTTCGGTCTGGATGTATTCCTCGCGCTGGCCCCGCTTTATCTTATATAAAGGCGGCTGGGTAATATAAACATGCCCTTCTTCTATGAGTTTAGGCATATGCCGGTAGAGTAGCGTCAAAAGCAGGGTCCTGATATGCGAACCGTCTATATCCGCATCTGCCATGAGCATGAGCTTATGATAACGTAATTTAGTCAAATCGAATTCCTCGCCTACGCCTGTACCCAGGGCAGTAATGATGGTGCGGATTTCTTCGTTGGACAATATCTTATCCAAGCGGGCCTTCTCTACATTTAAAATTTTTCCTTTAATGGGCAGGATGGCTTGGAATCTCCTGTCCCTGCCCTGTTTAGCGCTATTATGCACAAAGACGCCGCTAGCCAAAGCAAAATTATGCGTATTGGGGACTTCTATATCATAAACGTCCGCTTTCTCTTCTATTTTTTCTATGCGCTTTATTTTGTGGTTGTAATTCTTCACTACTTCCAGCAAATCATTTTCGCTATTAGAAAAAAACCTGTTTAAAAGTGTGCTGAATTTTACCACGTTGTTATCACGTAAGGGGAGCACGCTTCTTTCGTCATCATAAAAAGAAAGGCTGCCATGGCTTTCATAAACCATTCTGGCAAACGCCAGGCTATGTTCTAAATAGGTCCGGTCATAAGCGAGCCTTCTTTTTTGCCTAAAGCTGTTTGTCCATTGCTCTCTTGTCTTTTGTCTTCTCCACTGCAGAAGCTTGGCATCAGACCATTCGGATTTTGCTTTCTGCAATAAATATTCTTTAGCTTCAGGATGGTTCATAAAATACTTTTTGGCCTTATCAGCCTGTTTTAATCTGTTTTCTTTTTGAGACCAGTAATTTTTCTGTGCCGAGTTCAAGGTTTGAGAGTTTTTAGTCTGGTAATCTGGGTGGCTACGATAAAATTCTAAAAACTTCTTAGTCATATAAGCCTTATAGGCCGGGTTTTCCCACTGCCTCTTGGCCCTTTCGCTTAACATTTCACGCATCTGGGGCGTTGTCATAATGTTTCTTACCTTTTCCCGGTATGCCGCTGATTGATGGGCTTTTTTGGCTTTTTCTTTTATTGCGTTGCTGTGAAGCGTCTTTTCAAGAATAGTCGTATGATATAAAAAGTGTTCCCTATTATTCATCCTTATTAAATTATCTGGATTATTATTTAATTTGTTGAAGTCTCTATGATGGATCGTATCTCCTCTTTCTTTTAAATAAGCACCTTTATCTAAATTATATCTATCGGATAATACATGGGTAAAAAACCATCTATTCGTCTTGGGATCAAAAACCATTTCGTACCCTTCAATAGTAATTCTTCCGCCAAGACTAGAATACCGGCGATAAAGTGGCATTAAAGAGTCGCCCGGAGTTAAATCTTGTGCCATCTTATAGCTGCCATCCCTTAACATAAACTTATGGTCGGGAGTACAAATGATTTCTTCGTTATTATCCAGTGCGACTTTGATAACACTAGCTGCGTGTTTTGTTATTCTTGGGTTTTTTATTTCTTCAACCTCGATTGTTCCGCCGTGACCGAAGGTATAACAATAATTTTTTTTGCCAAGCCCGTCTTCCCTGACCAATTCTTTAAAACTGATATTTCTCCCGTCGGTTAGGGCCACCTTGGTATCTCCAAAAAAACAGCCTCCAGCGGAATCGCCTTCCACAATATACAATTCGCATAAAGCCGCGTCTCTTTCGGAACAGTCAGCTAATTTCCCGGGCAGGCCGGCGCCTTCCAATGCCCCTTTTCTACGCGTAAGTTCCCGCGCCTTACGCGCTGCTTCGCGCGCGCGCGAAGCCACAATCACCTTATCAATAATTTTATTGGCTACCGCAGGGGTCTCTTCAAAATAACTGGCCAGGGCATCAAGGCTGGCTGAGGCCATTAACCCTTCTACCTCGGAATTGCCGAGCTTAGTTTTGGTCTGGCCTTCAAACTGCGGGTTAGGCACTTTAACGCTCACCACCGCGGTCAGGCCTTCGCGCACATCTTCTCCGGCGATGGCAATCTCGTTATCCTTGATTAAGTTTTTATTTTTGGCGTATTGGTTGATGGCCCGGGTCAAGGCAGACTTAAAGCCCGAAAGGTGGGTGCCGCCTTCAACGGTATTGATATTATTGGCGAAGGAGAACAGGGTCTCGCTATAGCCATCATTATACTGCAGGGCTACTTCAATAATAACGTCGTCCTGCTCTTTCTGGAAATAAACCACCTTGTTGTGCAGGGGGTTTTTGTTTTTATTGAGGTACTCCACGAAAGAAACGACCCCGCCGGCAAATTCAAAGACCGCCTCTTTATCCGTACGCTCGTCCTCTATCTTGATCTTCAGGCCCTTGTTCAAAAAGGCGAGCTCTCTTAAGCGCTGCGATAATATGTCGTAAGAAAAATCCACCTTATTGAAAATGGTCTTGTCAGGTTTAAAGGTTACTTTTGTACCCGTAGAATTACTCTTGCCTATTACCGTGAGTTTGGAAGCGGTCTTGCCGCGCTCGTAACGCTGGTGGTAAATTTTCCCGTCCCTTTTGACTTCCACTTCCAGCCAATCCGAAAGCGCATTCACTACGCTCACGCCTACGCCGTGCAGGCCCCCTGAGACCTTATAAACCCGGTGGTCAAATTTACCGCCGGCATGCAACGTAGTCAGGGCCACTTCTACGGCAGGTTTTTTTTCTGTCTTATGCATATCCACGGGGATGCCCCGGCCGTTATCGGTAACGCTTACGCTATTGTCAGGATGGACCACTACACCGATATAATTACAGTAGCCTCCCAGGCTTTCATCTACGCTGTTATCTACCACCTCATAGACTAAATGGTGCAGCCCGCGTACCGAGGTGTCGCCGATATACATAGCAGGCCTGCGCCTGACTGCTTCTATACCCTCCAAAACCTGGATATTGGTAGCGTCGTAGACTTTGTCTTTGGGGGCGGCAACAGTTACGCCCGCAGGCGCCTCAACCTTGGGCTCTTTTTTCCTGGTGGTTTTTTGTTTCATGTTGTTTCTCCGATATAAAAACGTATATCTTTGATCACCGGTGATTTTTTCGCCAATTTAGCCAAGAGGCCGGATTTGTGCAGATTTAAATTATAAAGCCGCACGGATGAATCTACCGCAATACCCAGTATGCCGCGGCGGAAATAGCGGAATTTGGTATGCCGCAGCTCCTCTTTGGATAATGCCTTTTTTAAAAGTAACTCCGGGTCATCTTTGGGGGGCTTGCGGTTTTTTAACCCCCGCATCAAATCCGCCACTATATCTTTTACGCTATCCATCAACTTAAACGCATGGGCAGCACAATATAAACATATCCACTCAACCGTATAACCCCGGGTTTTTCGCTATCGGTTAATTCCAGCTCCACATTCTCATCCTGTAAATTCTTCAAGACATCCGCCAGGTACGCGGGGTTAAAACCAATGGCCATCTCTTTGCCCCGGTATTCTACAGCCAATTCTTCCCGGGATTCCCCGATATCAGGAGTAGATTTTGAAACCACTAATTTATTTTTGAAGGTCTCTAATTTTACCGCCTGGTAATCCGGCGTTGACAACAAAGCCGCCCTGCGTACAGCCCATAAAAACTGTTCGCGGGGGATATGTATTTTATTCTCTGATAATGGCGGGACTACCTGCTGGTAATCCGGAAATTCCCCCTCAATAAGGCGGGAAATCACTATGGTACCATTAAAATCAAATAACACCTGATTATTCCCTAACAATAACGCCAGCTCTCCTTCTTCTTTAAGATTGCGGTTCAATTCCTGTATGGCCTTCAAAGGCACAATAATTTGTATGTCTTTCTCTAAGGGCTGCTGTAGTGTTTTCTCAGCTACCGCCAGTCTTTTACCGTCTGTGGCTACTAAGGTCAGGCTATTATGATGGAGTTTAAATAATATACCATTTAAAATATACCTGGTTTCGTCCAATGATACCGCAAATGCGGTTAAATTCAACATTTCTTTTAAGGTAGCCTGCTCTAAGTGGATTACTGCCATATTTTTAAACTCGGGTAGTTTGGGAAAATCCTCGGGAGCTAAACCCATAATTTTAAACTGACAGGTTTCGGTCTCCACAATTACCAGGTTATTTTTTTTGGTATTAATACTAACATTATCTCCGGGTAATTCTTTAATAATATCGCTAAATCTTTTAGCGGGGACTGTTATGATTCCGGGTTCCTGGGTTTCCACAGGTATTACACAGCTTATCCCTATGTCTAAATCGGTTGCGGTTAACTTAAGATTGTTCTGTTGCGCTTCAAGTAATATATTGGATAATATGGGTAATGTAGCTTTAGAGGTAATAACATTCTGTACTTTTTGTATGCCGCTTAATAAAACATCTTTTGTAACCTTAATTTTCATTTAAAACTCCTTTTATTATTAATTATTATATATAATATATATCATATTAAAAGTAATAGGGTTTTGTTTTATGTGTAAAATTTTTTAAGTGCATTATTTTACGTTGGTTATATAAAACACATTACTATCATAACCCTTGGATTTACTGTTGAATAACTTGTATAACCCTTTCTACCTTGTTTTTTAATATCTCGTTACTATTTAAATCATTTTTGATTTTATTATAGGAATGTAATACGGTAGTATGATCTTTGCCCCCGAAAAAATTACCTATTTCCGGCAAAGACAGGTCTGTAAGTTCCCTGCTCAGATACATAGCTACTTGCCGGGGCAGGACAATATTTTTGCTCCTACGCCTGGTCTTTAAGTCCGCAAGCGACACCCCGTATTCTTCCGCCACGCAACGCTGTATAAAATCCACGGTAATTAATTTTTGTGGTTCTTTTAAGAGGTCTTTTAAAACCTCTTTGGTTAATTCTAAGGTAATTGGTTTCTCTTCCAACAGAGAATAAGCTATGGTGCGTATGAGAGCGCCCTCCAATTCCCGGATATTAGTTTTAATCAGCTGGGCGATAAAAAATATGACTTCATCCGGCACTGCCACCGGCTCTCTCTCGATTTTTTTCTTTAATATCGCCACCCGCGTTTCTAAATCCGGGGGCTGTATATCCGTAGTCAACCCCCAGCCAAACCTGGAGACGAGCCTGTCTTGCAAGTTAGATATCTCTTTGGGCGGCCTATCGGAGGAAATAATAATCTGCTTGTGGGCGTCGTATAATGTATTAAAGGTATGGAAGAATTCTTCCTGGGTAGATTCCTTGCCGGCAATAAAATGTATATCATCTATGACCAATATATCCACGTTTCTGTATTTCTGCCTGAAGGCAGGTGTAGAATGGTGCTGTATGGCGTCGATGAGCTCATTGGTGAACCGCTCTGAAGTCATATAGCAGATCTTAAGATTCCCCCCGGCCTTGTTTTTAGCATGATGGCAGACCGCCTGGATCAGGTGCGTCTTGCCCAGGCCCACCCCGCCGTATATAAACAAAGGGTTATAAGTTTTGGCCGGGGATTCTGCCACTGCCAGAGAATAAGCATGGGCATGGCGGTTAGACGGGCCGATGACAAAATTTTCAAATGTATAACGGGAGTTCAGGCCGGAGATATCCTTTATATCCTGGATTTTAGTTGTGGCCAGTGGGGGTAGTCGGGATAAACTATCCTTGGCAGCAGAGGCGGCTTCTAAATGCAGACGGATTACCTGCTTGGCGAAACCATTAATTGCTTCCTGGATGGGTTGGCCATAGTGCGTATTTACCCAGTCCCGGAAAAAAGTATCCGGGGCTGCCAGGGTCAGCTCAGTTTCGCTTGTGTATTTTGGCTTCAGAGGCAGTATCCACGTGTCAAAAGTAGTCTTACCCAGCTTATCTTGTAAATGGCTCTTCGCCTTCTCCCAAAGCCCTTGGACGTCCAGCATGGCTTAATTGCCCCACTTATCTACATTATTCACAGCTTATGCACAACTTGGATAAACCTGTGGAAATATTATAACAAAGCCCAATAATAGCGCAAGAGAAAATAAGGTGTGTGCATTATTATACAATAATTTTTGTGTCAGTCAACAAAAATCAAGTTAAGTTTAAAATTAGCATACTGTTTATAGATAATGCTTTTAGCGGGTGACGCGGGGGATGCCTCGAGGAAAATTTGACGAGAGGCGCCCCCGCGGCAGGACCCGCTAAAACCGTTCGCCCATGGATCAATACTTTAAATATCCTTTTCACCCGTGGTTATCTTGATTCAAGTGGTTAGGGGGCGCGGGATAATATTTTAAAAAGCGGTATTGACTTGGCGTTGGCTTATGTTATAATTACTGCACTATTCTAAACGCCATACAATACAAGGACGAGCCCCCGCATGAAAAAAAATTTAAAGACGCCCACAAATATCGTCGGTCAACGACGGCACGGGTTCCGGCGCCGCATGGCCACAAAGGCAGGCAGAGCAGTTTTAGCCCGTCGGCGCCAAAAAGGCAGACACAGTATTTCTCTTTAATGTTAAAAAGAGCAGCGCTCGGTCTCCTTAATATATATCAAAGCTGCATACGCAGGATGCTGCCTTCCTCTTGCCGCTTTCTGCCCAGCTGTTCAGAATACACTAAACAGGCGATCAGCAAATACGGTTTCTTGCGCGGGACTTTAAAGGGTGCGCAGAGGCTATTAGCGTGCCATCCTTTCTCGCGTAAAAGTGGTTGGGATCCCTTACTATAAATAATCACTCCCGCCAAAGAATGTGGTTGCGGCGGGATAACCTTTATCTAGCGGGGTAAAATTATGGATAGACGTTTAATTTTAGCTATAGCGCTTTCGTTGCTGGTTTTATTAAGCTGGTCCGCCTTGGTTTCTAAGACTTATAATATTGATAATAAAGGAGTTACACAAAATATATCAGCGCCGGGTGCGGTTAAGCCAGTAGTTGTAGAAGCGTTGGCGTTACCCAAACCCGACCCCATTACTCCTACCCTATTGAAATTTTCTCAAGCAAAATACGACCTTATTTTTAATGAATCTCAGGCAGCGATTCAGGAGGTAGTCTTTAAATCTTATCAGGATTATGCCTTTCCCATAAAATACGGGCTCTTATCAGGCGATGCCAACCTTGTCTTCCGTAAGGAAAGCATTACCCCGCAAGGCGTGAATTTTATCTATCGCGATAACGCCAAACAGATTACCAAACGCTTCGTTGCCGTCGGAGATTACGAAATCCGCCTGGAAATTACAGCGCAGAATTTATCCGGTCAGCCCCTCTTTGTTGGCCTGCCTTTAACCCTGGGTGTCTTAAATTTCGCAGCCGGGCCTGCGCAGTCCCGGTTGCAGGATCTCACCATAGCCGCCGGTGATAAGATAGTGCATTCTAATCTGCGCAAAGAAATTAATTTTAGTGCTGTGAAATTTATGGGTTTGCGGGATAATTATTTTTGTATGATTGTCGAACCGGATCCTGATAATTACACCGGCTTTGTGAAAAAACTGAATGCGCAGGAATCACTGGTAGGTTTAGCTAGTGGGGAACTTGCTTTAAATCCCGGTCAACAAGCGCGGCGTACATTTCGTATCTATTTGGGGCCGCAAGAGTTGCGACAAATCACTGCGGCGAAATCAGAGTGGGCAGCAGTGATGTATTATGGCACCTTTGATTTTATTGCCCGGCTCCTCTTGAAATTATTAGACCTGCTCTATTCTTTAGTGCATAATTGGGGCGTTACTATCATTATATTAAGCTTTTTGATCTATTTGCTCCTCTATCCCCTCTCCATAAAACAAATGCGCTCTATGAAGCAGATGCAGGCCTTACAGCCTGCCATAGAAGAATTAAAGAAACTCCACAAAAACAATCCGCAAAAACTCAATACTGAGATTATGGCTTTATATCGCGAGTATAAAGTAAACCCCCTCAGCGGTTGCCTGCCTATGGTCCTGCAAATACCCATATTCTTTGCTCTTTACCAAGTGCTTATCCGCTCTGTAGCCTTAAAAGGCGCTAACTTTTTATGGATCAAAGACTTATCCTCGCCGGACCGCTTATTTGTTTTGCCGACATCTATCCCCATATTAGGCAATGAAATTAATATCTTACCGATATTAATGGCTATCGGGATGTTTTTCCAGCAAAAAATGTCCATGTCTGCTGTCAGTGGTGGTTCTGCCGACCAGCAGAAATTAATGATGATTATTTTTCCCCTGATGTTCGGCTTTATTTTTTATCGGATGCCTTCAGGGTTAGTCTTATATTGGTTTATTAATAGTACGCTGATGTTGTTACAGCAGGTGCTGATGAGCAGGAAAAGATGACCCCTAAATTTAGCCTGGAAATTGAAGGTAGTACTGTAGAAGATGCAATCAAGAAGGCCTTAAAACAACTCAAGCTTCCGCGTTCTAAAGTAAAAATAGAGGTGCTCTCCGAGGAAGAAAAAGGGCTTTTTGGTATGCCTGGCGCCAAGCCCGCAAAAGTCAGGGTAAGTATTATAAGAGATTCCGCCGCAGGCGGATCCGCCTTCGGCGGAAAAGAAAATACTTGACAAGCTGTTTTCTTGTAATAAAATAAAGATAAAATAAACGTTAGTAAATATATGTTCCCCGTACAACAATTTGTAACTATATAAATTGCAATGGGTAAGGTAATCAGTATCTGTAATCAGAAGGGTGGCACAGGTAAGACTACCTCAGCCATTAATTTAGCCACTTATTTTGCCTTAGCCCAAAAAAAAGTTTTACTTATTGATTTAGATCCTCAGGCCAATGCTACCAGCGGCATAGGTATCAATAAGCATGATATCAAAAAGAGCACTTATCACGTCCTTTTAGAAGAGCTGGACATTAAAGAAATATTGCAGCCTACTGCTGTGCCCAATCTTGTTTTAGCGCCGTCTAATTTAGATCTTACCGGTGCCGAAGTGGAATTAGTAGGCACGCTCGGCCGGGAATACAGGTTAAAGAGGGCCCTTGCCAAAGAGCGGGAAAATTTTGATTTTATCATTATTGATTCCCCGCCTTCTCTGGGGCTTTTAACTATTAATGCATTATGCGCATCTGATTCTATTCTTATCCCCGTGCAATGCGAATACTATGCCCTGGAAGGATTAACGCAACTCGCTAATACTATTAAACTTGTGAAAGAAAATCTTAATCCTGGCCTCGACATTGAGGGAGTATTATTAACTATGGCAGATTTCCGTACCAACCTCACCAAAGAAGTAATCCAGGAAGCGCGGGTTTATTTTAAAGAGAAAGTTTATAATACAGTCATACCCCGTAGTATCCGTTTAACTGAAGCGCCGAGTTTCGGCAAGCCCATTGCCCTCTATGATAAAGAATCTATCGGCGCGCAAAAATACGAGGAATTAACCAAAGAGATTTTGGGGATTCCTCTTGCCGGCAATACTCAGCCAGAAGGAGAAGTAGAATGGAAAGAAAAGCCTTAGGCAAAGGAATAAGCGCTTTAATCCCCGGTAAGGAATTGCCGGATTCCGTCGGAAAACAGGCAGGAGTCCTTTACGTTGAATTAGGGCATATCAAGCCCAGCCCTTTTCAACCGCGCGAGGATTTTGATGGCCAGGGTATGGAAGAGCTGACCCAGTCCGTAAAAGAAAAAGGGGTAATCCAGCCGGTCTTAGTCAGGCGCCGGGGCGATGATTATGAATTGATTGCCGGAGAAAGGCGATTCCGTGCAGCTAAGTTATTGAATTTAAAAGAGATACCAGTTATCGTCAAAGACGTGGAGGACCGCGATTCCCTGGAGATTGCCTTAATAGAAAATATTCAAAGGCAAGCGCTTAACGCCATTGAAGAGGCACATGCCTACCAATTTCTTATTGAAAAATTTCAGGTTACGCACGAAAAAATTAGCCAGGTCCTGGGTAAGTCCCGGGTTTCGGTGACCAATACCTTGCGCTTATTAAATCTACCGCAGGAAATTCAAGAGGAGATTAAGAAGGGGCGTATTTCTTTTGCCCATGGCCGGGCCCTGCTGGAGGTAGAAGATTTAAACCAACAGCGCCGCTTGGCCCAGGAGGCTATTTCTAAGAGCCTGTCGGTCAGAGAGCTGGAGAACCTGATCAAAACACAGCGTAGGAGAATGCCCAAGCGCAAGATAGGCCAGGGATTACGCGACCCTTATGTAGCGGTTTTAGAGGAAGAGCTGCAGCACATCTTAGCCACAAAAGTCAGGATCAGCAAGCGCAAGAAACGCGGGCACATCCTTGTGGAATTTTATTCACAGGAAGATTTAGAAAGAATTCTGAAGATTGTCAGAGGAGGCTCGTTATGACGAATCAGGCAACCTTAATTCTGATCAAGCCCGATGGCCTGAAAAAATCTTTAACCGGGAACATCCTCACTCGTCTCTCTGAGACAAAACTGGAGATTGTGGCAGCCAAAATTGTGCGTGTGTCTAAGGGTTTGGCAGAAGAGCATTATCAGCACCTTAAAGATAAGCCATTTTTCGGGGAGATAGTAAAGTATATCTGCGGGGAGCTGCATAACCGCCGTAAAGTCATGGCATTGGTTTATTGGGGAGAGAACGCGATTACTAAATGCCGGCAGCTCGCCGGAGCCACCAATCCCGAGGAGGCCGACCCCACGAGCATCCGGGGTTCTTACGGCAGGATCACTACTTCCGGGGTTTATGAGAATGTGATACATGTCTCGGCAAACGAGGCTGATACCGAAAGGGAAATCAAACTCTGGTTTACGCCCGATGAGATTATTGTAAATTTATATCCCACCAAAGAAGTAGTGGAAAAAGAGAAGAAGGTTAAGGTCTGGGCCTAAGGAGAGGTTATTAAGATGAAGAGCATGACTGGCTTTGGCAGTAAAGAGATGCTGATTTTGCCTTTTGGCAAAATTTGTCTGGAAATCAGGAGCACTAACCATAAATTTTTAGAGACGGTCTTTCATCTTCCGGCGGGGTTTTTATCGCTGGAGGATAAGTTAAAGCAGGAAATAGAGGCGCGCGTCAAAAGGGGCCGGGTGGTATGCGCGATGAATATCACAGGCGGGAGCGCCAATAATATTTTTGTTAATAAGAGGCTGCTAAAAAATTATATTTCCACGCTGCGTAAAATCCAGAGAGATTCCCGCCTGAAAGATGAAGTGCGCCTGGATACGTTAATACACTTACCCGGAGTTTTATCTTTGGCGGAAAATCAAATTTCCAAAACCCGCATCTGGCCGCGCTTGAAGGTGCTAGTACAGAAGGCCCTCGATGAATTGGTGCGCATGCGCCGTAAGGAAGGCCAGGCCTTGGGGCGTTATTTAAAAATAAGGGCGCAGGCATTAGAAGCGTACCTCAATAACATAAAGAGGAGATTGGGCAGGGTTATACGGGATAAGGCCACGCGCTTTAAAACAGAGGAAGAGCGCAGCAGTTTCTTAAAAGATGCCGATATCTCAGAAGAGATGGAACGGTTGATTTTTCATGCCCATAATTTTCACGAGCAACTTTTGAAGGACGGCCCTATAGGCAAGGAACTGGATTTTATTGCCCAGGAGATGCAACGCGAGGCCAACACTATGGGCGCTAAGTCCTGCGATGCAATGGTTTCTTCACAAGTGGTGCAGGTCAAGAGCCAAATCGAGAAGATGCGCGAACAACTGCAGAATATAGAGTGAGCAAAAGCCAAAAGCGTAAAGGATTGATATTTGTCGTGTCCGGGCCGTCGGGTTCGGGTAAAACCACGCTTGCTAAAAGGCTGCTCTCTGACAAAAGCCTGCGCAATAAACTGGTGAAGTCTGTTTCCTGGACCACGCGGCCGAAGCGCTCCGGCGAGCGGAGGGGGAAAGATTACTTTTTCGTGAGCCAGAAGCAATTTGCCGAAGCGCGCAAGGCGCGTAATTTACTTGAATGGACCGAATATCTGGGGTATTATTACGCCACACCCGGGGATTTTATTGACGGGCAGATTAAAAAATCCAAAAATGTTATTCTTTGTTTAGATTTAAAGGGTGCGCTTACCCTGAAGCGGCTCTATCCACATAATGCCGTAACAATTTTTATCATGCCCCCATCACTAGGTGCGCTTTTAGAGAGGATGACAAAACGCTGCCGTAAGACCAAGGGTGCAGAGGTCAGGCAGCGCCTGAAACTGGCGCAGGGAGAGGTCAAGGCAGCAAGCAGGTATGATTATTGCCTGGTGAATAAGGACCTGCGCCAGGCAGTAAGGCAGTTAAAGGATATTATATTAGAAGAAATTGCAGGCCTAAAAACAAGGAAAGGTTAAAATATGGTTTACGTGCCCTTAGAGAAACTCTTGGATAAGAGCGATAACTCAATTTATAAACTAGTCATCCTGGCCTCTAAAAGGGCCCTAGAGATTGCCGAAGGCCAACCCAAACTTGTGGAGGTAGATGCGTCCATAAAGCCCTCCACCGTAGCTTTGTTTGAGATTGCCGAAGGCAAGGTGCGTTATAAGAAGGCCAAGGCTTCTTAAAGAAGGTGCATAATGGCGGATAAAGAGAAGAGCGTTGTTTTAGGGGTAACGGCAAGCATTGCTATTTATAAGGCCTGCGATATTCTCCGGCGGCTCAAAAGCGGCGGGTTCTCGGTTACGGTCGTCATGACGCAGGAGGCAGAGGAGTTTATCCGGCCCGCGCTCTTTCAGGGGCTCTCCGGGAATAAAGTCTATCGGGGCTTATTTGAGGAGCCAGAGATTTGGGAGATAGAGCACGTGGCTTTGGCTGAGAAGGCGGATCTTGTTTTAGTTGCGCCGGCAACGGCGAATATTATTGCCAAGATCGCCTCGGGGATATGCGACGATTTATTGACCTGCGTCTGTTGCGCAACCCGCGCGCCGATATTGATTTGCCCGGCGATGAACGAGAATATGTATAAGAATCGCATTACCCAGGCTAATATTCAGAAATTAAAATCATTAGGGTTTAGATTTGTCGAGCCGATAAAGGGCAGGCTTGCCTGCGGTAGAGTGGGTGCGGGTTGTTTGGCAGAGGTTGAGACGATAGTTAAAGAGGCCAAAAAAATTTTGAGATAATGTTGGCGCGGTAGCCAAGTGGCAAGGCAACTGTCTGCAAAACAGTTATTCAGCGGTTCGAATCCGCTCCGCGCCTCCAAAATTACATGCCGAATAAGCGAAAAGAATTGAAAATTGAAGGTTCAAATCTTTGGTATTTGGTAGGTTTGATTGCAACTGATGGGTGTTTATGTCCGGATGGGAGACATATAGACATAACCTCTAAAGATTCTCAATTCCTTCAGGCGATTAAAGACGCAACCGGGCTCAAGAACAAAATTGGTATCAAATATAATAGTAAAAATCAGAGATGTTTTCATATTCAGGTAGGAAACAAAAATTTATACAATTTCCTTTTATCGATTGGGCTAACACAAAATAAATCTCTGACATTGGGTGCTCTAGAAATACCAAATCAATATTTCGTTGATTTTTTAAGAGGAGTAATTGACGGTGACGGATGTATCCGTCGCTGGGTACACCCGACCAATAAAGGAGAACAATGGAGCCTGAGGATATATTCTGGCTCCGAAGAATTTGTTCACTGGTTAAGCGACACAATAGCGGGGTTATTAGAAGTTTTCGGTAAGATTCATAACAGCAGAAATAATTTTTGGGTATTAAAATACGGTAAAATGGCGGCAAGAGAAATTGCTAAACAGTGTTATTATAAACATTGCTTTGGGCTTGAGAGGAAGATAAATTTGGCTCAACAGTGCTTGAGTTCGTATACAGGTTGGGATAAAAGCACAACTGTTTATTGCGAACCATCATGAAAATTTGGGCAAGTGGTGGAATGGCTTACACGATGGCCTTAAAAGCCATTGGCCGCAAGGTCATGAGGGTCCGACTCCCTCCTTGCCCACTTTGAATTTATCGGGCGCTTAGCTCAGTTGGTTTAGAGCGTTTCCTTGACATGGAAAAGGCCACAGGTTCAAGTCCTGTAGCGCCCATTTTAGTTATTGGTTAATAGTTAATCGTTAATGGATAAGTTAGCCATCTAATAACGATTAACGAATAACGATTAACGACGATGAATTTAGATACCTTAAGACATTCGTGTTCCCACATTATGGCTCAGGCGGTAAAAGAGCTCTGGCCGCAGGCGAAGCTGGGCATCGGCCCTTCTATCGAAGACGGCTTTTACTATGACTTTGATAAGAAAGAGCCATTTACCGACGAGGATTTAGAAAAGATAGAAAAAAAGATGCGCGCAATAATCGCTAAGGATGAGCCTTTTATCAGAGAAGAGCTCTCCAAAAAAGAGGCGCTCGCCTTATTCAAAAAATTAAAAGAGGATTATAAAATAGAACTTATCCAGGCGCTCCCCGGGGAGACAGCCTCCATCTACAAGACAGGCAAAGATTTTATAGACTTATGCCGCGGGCCGCATCTGGCATCCACCGGCAAAATCCAGGCCTTTAAATTGCTCTCTGTTGCCGGATCTTATTGGCACGGGATTGAGACAAATCCGATGCTGCAGAGGATTTACGGGACTTGTTTTGAAACCAAGCAAAAATTAGAAGAATATTTAAAAAATTTAGAAGAGGCAAAGTTGCGCGACCACAGGAAGCTGGGGCCGGCAATGGAATTATTTGATATCTATCATGAAGAGGCAGGGGCAGGGCTGGTCTTTTATCATCCCAAGGGCGCGCTACTGCGGACGATAATCGAGGATTACGAAAAGCAGGAGCATCTGCGCCGCGGCTATCAGATAGTGATTACCCCGCATATTATGCAGGCAGAGCTCTGGAAGACCTCCGGCCACTATGAATATTACAAAGAGAACATGTACATCTTAAAAATCGAAAACCGGGAGTTTGTTTTAAAGCCGATGAACTGCCCTGGCCATATCCTGATTTATAAATCCAGGATACGCAGTTATAAAGACCTGCCTATACGGTTATTTGAACTGGGCACGGTTTATCGCCATGAAAAGACAGGGGTCCTCCACGGCCTGCTTCGGGTGCGTGGCTTTACCCAGGACGATGCGCACATATTTTGTTTACCCGAACAACTGGTGCAGGAAATACAGATGATTATAGAATTTGTCTTTGATACGATGAAGGTCTTCGGTTTTAGTGACGTGGGGATTGAGTTAAGCACGCGTCCGGAAAAATATATCGGCTCAGAAGAAGACTGGCAGCTGGCCACCGAGGCGTTGGAGGCGGCATTAAAAGAAAAAGGCTTAACCTATACGGTAAATGCGGGAGAGGGCGCATTTTATGGGCCGAAGATTGATATAAAATTAAAGGACGCCCTGAAGCGCCAATGGCAATGCGCTACTATTCAATGCGATTTCGCGCTCCCCAAAAGATTTAATCTTACCTATGTGGACTCTCAAGGAAAAGAAAAACAGCCTATAATGTTGCACCGCGTGCTCTTGGGCAGCCTTGAGCGTTTTATCGGCGCTTTGGTAGAACACTATAAGGGTGCGTTTCCTCTGTGGCTAGCCCCCACGCAAGTCATGGTTATCCCGGTAAAAGATTCATTAGAGGGGTATATCAGGGGCAAGATTAAACCCGAATTAGAAAAATCTCATATAAGATTTGAGGTGGATGAGCGTAACGAGACTCTGAACAAAAAGATACGCCAGGCAGAATTAGCAAAGGTTCCTTATATCCTGATTGTGGGCGAGCGCGAGGAGATAAACGGGACCGTTGCCGTGCGCCAAAGAGGCAAGGGTGACTTAGGGGCAAAGCCTATAGAAGAATTTGTAAAACAGATAAGGCAGGAAATAGAAAATAAAGTTCATTGAGTTTATAGAGTTTGTAGAGTTCATAGAGTTAACTCAACTAACTCAACAAACTCAAAGAACTCAACAAACTCCAAAAGGAGGTGGTTACGATAAAAAAGTTTATCCGCACCAACGAAAGAATACGCGTACCAGAAGTGCGCCTGGTGGGGCCAGACGGTAACCAGTTGGGAGTAGTCCCTATTCAGCAGGCCCTGGAGATAGCAAATCAACACGAGTTAGACTTAGTTGAGGTTGCGCCTGCGGCCAGCCCTCCGGTATGCCGGGTAATCGATTTTACTAAATTTAAATACGACCAGGAGAAGAAAGAACGCGAGGCCAAGAAGCACCAGCACCAGTCCCGCATAAAAGAGATCCGCCTTAAGCCTAATATCGACGAGCACGATTGCCAGATAAAAGTAAAACATGCCATCAGTTTCCTGAAGAAAAAAGACAAGGTCAAGGTGAGCATGTTCTTCCGCGGCAGGCAGATGGAGCATCTGGATATAGGCCGAAAGGTTATCGATAAATTTATTCTGGAATTACAGAACGACGGGCAGGTAGAAAAAGAGCCTATGTTAGAAGGCAGGGTTATATATTTCATTGCCGGCCCGAAATAAACAAGGCAGAGGGTTCATTAATAGATTAATAACGACGATTGGGGTGAGGTAAAATGCCAAAATTGAAAACCAAAAAAGGCGTAGCGAAAAGATTGCATCTGACCAAGAAGGGTAAAATCAAATATTCGCCTTGCGGCAAGAGCCATCTTTTGACCAGCAAGGACACCAAGAGGATCCGTTCCTTAAGGCGCGCAAGGATTGTGGGAGGAAAGAAAGATATCAAGTATATCAAAAGGATGTTACCATACGGTTAGTGTCAAGGTGTCAAGTATCAAAGTTTTCCTTTGACACTCTGACACGTGATACTTTGATACAAAACGGAATACTATAAAGGAGTAATATTATGGCGAAAATCAAACACAGCGTAGCAACAAGGAGAAGGAAGAAGAGGGCCTTAAAGAAGGCCAAGGGCTTTTGGGGGGACCGCAGTAAACAATACCAGCAGGCGCGCCGCGCGCTCCTGCATGCCTTGGTGTATGCCTATCGCGATAGGCGGGTCAAAAAAAGAGAATTCCGCAGGTTATGGATCGCGCGCATCAATGCCGCCTGCCGCAGCGCAGGCATTACCTACAGCCGTTTTATGCAGGGCCTAAAAAAAGCCAAGGTGGGTTTGGACAGAAAAGTTTTGGCGGATCTGGCAGTAAAAGACACCCAGGCATTTAAGAAATTAGTGGAAATAGCCAGAGGATAATATAATAGTTATTTGAGCCTGTTGAGTTTTTTGAGTTATTGAGTTCGTAAGGTTAACTCAATAAACTCTATAGACTCAACGAACTCAATGAACGGCGAGGTTGATTATGTATGTGATAATAGTAGGTTGCGGCAGAGTAGGTTCGGAATTAGCCAAACTCTTATCAGCAGAAGGGCACGACGTAGTCGTGATTGATAAGAGCCAGGCGTCTTTTGACCGTCTTGGCGATACTTTCAACGGAGTAACTCTGGTAGGCAATGGTTTTTCTTTAAGCCTGCTAAAACAAGCGGGCATTGAAAAGGCGGATGCCTTCTGTGCGGTAACTAACGGCGACAATACCAATTTAATCTCCGCGCAGGCAGCCAAAAAAATCTTCAAGGTCCCCAAGGTTATCGCCCGCGTATATGACCCCCAGCGCGCGCATATCTATGCCGCATTGGGCCTTGAGATTATCAGCGGAACAATCTTGTTTGCCGCGATGCTCAGGGACAAAATCATCGAGAGCCGCTTTTCCAGTTACCTCATTGAGACTAAAGAACTGGGGGTTATCGAGATAGAAGCCAAAGATAACCTGATAGGCAAGACCATACAGGATATCAATATCCCCGGAGAATTTTTGGTTGTGGCCATCAGGCGGCTGCACGGCGTCATTATCCCGGAATCCTCAACTACATTAAGAGAAAGAGACATATTAACAGCGGCAGTGAAGGTGGCCAGCCTAACTAAAGTAAGAGAAAGGTTTGGGTTATAGTGTTATAGGGTTATTGCGTTATAGCATTCGAACGCAATAACGCTAAAACGCAAGTAACGCAATAACGAAGAGGGCGATTATGTATATCATAATAGTAGGTGCGGGTAAGGTGGGTTATTTTTTAGCCAAGAGGCTAAGCCTGAATAAGCATACGGTGAGTATCGTGGAGAAAAACAAGCAGATTTGCGAAGAGATAACCAAGGAATTAGAGGCCATGGTAATTAACGGCGACGGCTGCGAGCCGCGCATCCTGGAAGAGGCAGGGATTGCCCACGCGGAAGTGTTGGCTGCGGTCACGGGCGACGACGAAGACAATCTCATCATCTGCCAACTAGCCAAGGAGATCTTTAAAATCAGCCGTACCGTAGGCAGGGTGAACGATCCCGAGAACGAACACACCTTTTCTGAATTAGGGGTGGACGTACCCATTGATTCTACTAAAATTATTTCCAAGATTATCGAAGAAGAAGTCTCCTTCTCGGATTTCGTCAACTTGATGAGTTTTAAGCGCGGGAAACTGGCCATCGTACGCCTGGACTTGCCCCCTGATTCGCCGGTAATCAACAAACAGGTTCAGGATGTCCAACTACCGCAGGATTCGGTCTTGGTTTCTATTGTCCGGGGAGAAGAGGTAATCGTCCCCAAAGGTAATACAGTCCTTAAGCCCGGGGATGATATTATTGCCCTGACGCTGATAGGCAACGAGCCGCAGCTGTTAAATTTACTGGCAGGAAAAATATAAAATGAGGTTAAAACCGTTTTTAAATGCTACTTCGGGCATTGCCATAGAAGTTTTATATGCCCTGGCCATAATGCTGGCTGCGTTTTTAATCTCCCTAGCCTTATATTTTAAAATATGATCCTCAGGCCCCACATAGACGACGTTAAAAACATCGGTTACTATTTAGGCAAGATTATCCTGAGCCTGGGCCTGACGATGTTTTTGCCGGTCATCATAGCATTAGCTTTTAACGAGATAAATCCCGCATTAGATTTTTTAATCAGCATAGAGATAGCCCTGATATTCGGTTTAATCTTAACCAAATTGTGTTTCACGGGAAAAGACCTGAACTGGATGCAGGGGATGATCGTCGTGAGCCTCTCGTGGCTGGCGGCGATGTTCTTAGGCGCTATACCCCTGTACTTAAGCGGGCACTGGAAATCATACCTGGATGCCTGTTTTGATGCTATGTCCGGCTTTGCGACCACGGGCCTGGTTTTAGTGCAGGACCTTGACCATTTGTCTTTTACCCATAATCTCTGGCGGCACCTGATTATGTTTATCGGAGGCCAGGGTATTGTCATTGTCGCGCTCTCTTTCCTAGTGCGGGGGTTCTCTGGCGCACTTAAGATGTACGTTGGCGAGGCGCGCGACGAGAGGCTCCTGCCCAATGTTATCCATACTGCCAGATTTATCTGGTTGGTAAGTATTGTTTATCTGATTTTAGGTACCCTGGCCTTAGGCATTGTAGGCCTGTTAAACGGCATGAGGCCGGTAAATGCCTTCTTCCACGGCGCCTGTATTTTTATGGCTGCCTTTGATACCGGCGGGTTTGCCCCGCAGTCGCAAAACATCCTTTATTATCACAGCCTCACCTTTGAAGTAATCACGGTGGTCATTATGATTCTGGGCGCGCTGAATTTTAAACTGCATTACCATCTCTGGATGGGCAACCTCAAGGAAATATTTAAGAATATTGAAACCAGGACGCTTTTTATGACTGTGATGCTTACCTTTTTCCTTACCGCAGTGGGCTTAAGCCATACCGGCGCATACCCCAAGGCTATGGTGCTCTTTCGTAAGGGCTTTTATCAGCTCATTTCCGGGCATACCGGCACAGGTTATATGACCATCTATGCCCGCCAGTTTATCAATGAATGGGGAGACCTGGCCTTAGTAGCGGTTATCTGCGCCATGGCCTTAGGCGGAGGGGTCTGTTCTACTACCGGCGGCATTAAAATGCTGCGTATCGGCATTATCATTAAGGCCCTGAAGCAGGATTTAAAGCGGATTATTTTGCCGGAGAAGGCAGTGGTGGCCCAGAAATTCCACCACATCAAAGAAATTTTTCTGGAAGACAAACAGGTCAGGTCAGCATTATTAATTACCTTAGCCTATCTCTTTTTATATGGCATAGGCGCGATTATAGGTATGTTATTAGGGTATCCTTTTTTAGCCTCTCTCTTTGAATCCACTTCTGCGGCAGCAAACGTGGGGTTATCTTGCGGGATTACCGATATCCATATGCCGGCGGTTTTAAAACTTACCTATATATTGCAGATGTGGGCAGGCCGCTTGGAGTTTATGTCAGTGTTTACTTTGATTGGATTCTTTATTGCAGCAATAAAAGGGAAGAAATAATGAAAAAAGCCGTTGGTCGTTGGTCGTTAGTCGTTAGTATATTATTTTTACTTGTAACTTGTGGCTTAGGGCTTACTACTGCCTTTGCCCAACCCATCTCTAGCACCGAATTAATTAATAACGCCAAGCTTTACGACGGCAAAGTAGTCGTCTACGAAGGCGAGATAATCGGCGATGTCATGGTGCGCGGGGAATTTGCCTGGGTCAATATCAATGATGGTTCCAACGCTATCGGTATCTGGATAGAAAAAAACTTAACCCGGGATATCATTTATACCGGCAGTTATAAATCTAAAGGTGAGTGGATGGAGATTACGGGTGTTTTTCATCGCGCCTGCTTGGAGCACGGGGGGGATTTAGACATCCATGCCCAGGCTATACGTAAGATTAAACCGGGTAGGCCCGCTATAGAAAAACTAAACCCGGGTAAAAGAAACTTAACCCTTATTTTATTGGGAGGGTTGTGTCTGGTATGGATATTGAGGCTATTAAAAATCAAATAGATTCCGAAATCAAAGATATAGCTTCTGCGCAAGGCCTGGATGAATTCCGCCTGAAGTATTTGGGGAGAAAAGGCATTATTGCCCAGTTAACAAGTGAAATCCCCGGCCTTCCTCAAGGGGAACGCGCGGCATTTGGCCAAGAGGCCAATGCCTTAAAAAATAAAATACTTTCTCTCATCGACGAGAAACAAAAAGTTATCGCTACCCAGCCTACCCGCGAGAAAGCAAGTGCCTGCGATATCACTATGCCGGGTATTGCCCAAGAGCTGGGCAGGTTGCATCCTCTGACCCAGGTGACGGATGAGATCTGCGATATCTTTATGCGTATGGGTTTTGCTGTGGTAGAGGGCCCTGAGATAGAGACCGAATACAATAACTTTACCGGCTTGAATATTCCCCTAGAACACCCCTCCCGGGATGTGTTTGATACGTTTTATATTAAGTTACCGGTTAAGACCAGCGGCCGGCGGCCGGCGGCCAGCGACCGTTTATTACTACGCAGCCACACCTCGCCGGTGCAGATTAGGGTGATGAAATCCCGTAAACCTCCATTAGCAGTGATTGTCCCCGGCCGGGTTTATCGTCCAGATGCTGTGGATGCCAGCCACTCTTTTATGTTCCATCAGATAGAGGGCTTTATGGTGGATAAAAATATCCGGTTCTCTGACTTAAAAGGCGTATTAGAAGTTTTAGCCAAGTCTATTTTTGGGCCAGGCATAAAGATGCGTTTTCGGCCGCATTTCTTTCCTTTTACTGAACCCTCCGCAGAAGTAGATATCTCCTGCATTATCTGTAAGGGCAAAGGTTGTTCTGTGTGCGGCAGGAAGGGGTGGCTGGAGATTTTAGGTTCCGGCATGATCCACCCCAATGTCTTTAAACACGTCGGCTATGACCCCAAAAAATATACCGGCTTTGCCTTTGGCATGGGCATTGAGCGAATTGCGATGCTGAAGTTCGGTATTGATGATATCCGTTTATTCTTTGAAAATGATCTGCGTTTCTTAAAACAGTTCTAAAGATGAAAGTAACCTATAATTGGCTAAAGGATTTTGTAGAGATTAAAATTGCGCCTAAGGCCCTGGCGGATAAGCTTACTATGGCGGGCCTAGAGGTAACTTCTTTAGAAGAGAAAGAAGGCGACTCTGTTTTTGAGATAGAAGTTACTTCTAACCGTCCGGATTGCTTAAGCATAATTGGCATTGCTAGGGAAGTTGCTGCCATTACCGGTAAAAAGTTGAAATTACCAACGACCAACGACCAACGACCAACGACTCGAAATGGTGGGATCGTTTCTATTAAAATCGAGAATAAGAAAGACTGCCCGTTTTATACAGCTAAAATCATCCGCGATGTGAAAGTATGCCCGTCGCCGGATTGGTTAAGGAAAAGGCTGGAACTCATCGGGTGCCGCAGCGTGAATAACATTGTTGATATTACCAATTATATTTTATTTACTTACGGCGAGCCTTTGCACGCCTTTGATTTGGATAAAATTATTAGTCCGTTATCCGGTTTGCCTGTTAGCCCGTTAGAAATAATTATTAGAAGAGCAAAAAATGGCGAAGATATAATTACAATAGATAACGCAAGAAGAATACTTAGCGAAGAAGTTTTAGTCATTGCGTCTGGAAGCGATAAGCAAACCGGCAAACCTATCGCCATCGCCGGCGTAATGGGCAGTAAAGATACAGAGGTAGTTGAGGGGACAAAAAACATCCTTTTAGAGGCAGCGGTTTTTAATCCTGTTATCGTGCGCCGGGGCAGACAGAAACTCGGGATACAAAGCGACTCTTCTTATCGGTTTGAAAGGGGCGTAGATACGCAAATAGTAGAAGGAGCGTCTGGGCGCGCAGTAGACTTAATCCGGAAATTAGCAGGCGGCGGCTGTGCGTTAGCGCAGCGCTCGGGCCTACCCAAAGCACAGAGGAAAAATATTAAGTTAGGCGTATCTACTGTAAATAAGATTTTAGGTTCCAAGATTACGGTTGCTGAGGCCAGGAAAATTTTAAATAGCTTAGAGTTTAAGGCCAGGGGAGGGGCCAAAAATACTTTTCAGGTAGGGATTCCTTCGCACCGGCCTGATGTGAATTCAGAGATAGATTTAATTGAGGAGGTCGCCAGGATCTACGGCTTTGGGTTAATACCGCAGACGCTACCTCAGGCCAGCCCCCAGGTAACTTCTGGCCAGCCAAGAGGTTTAGTCTCTGTAATAAAAAATGTCCTTACGGGTTTAGGTTTAAACGAGGTCATTACCTATAGCCTCATAGATAAGGATTTGCTCCGGCATTTCACCGGCCAAGAGGTTGATGAGGCCATAGAAATTCTCAACCCCTTAAGCAGGGAACAGGAAATTTTAAGGCCTACGCTTATACCGAGCCTCAGCCTCTGCGTGGCCCATAACCTGAATCAGAAACAGGACTACGTGAATATCTTTGAAGTGGCCAAGGTGTTTACAAAATCTTCTTCAGGGCCGCGAGAAGAGTTGTATTTAGGTATTGCCCTTTGCGGGGCGAAATCTTTATTGCTGGAGGAGGGCTCAATAAAAGACGATACCGGGCTCCTGCATTTAAAAGGAGCTATCGAGGTCGTCTTGGCGCGCCTGGGTATCAGGGCCTATAATTTTCAGGCAATGGATAACGGCAGGATAGCTATAAATGTGGGTAGAGAAAGGGCGGGTTTTCTCGGCAAGCTGCCCCAGCAGATTTTAGACAGTGTGGATATAAAAAACAAAGATGTTTTTGCCGCAGAATTATCTTTAGATAAATTCTTATCTGATGTTGAGTTGGAGAAAAAATTTGTCCGCCTTCCTTTATATCCGGGTATATCCCGGGATATCAGCCTGATTATAAAAGAAGAGGTTGCCGCGGGTGATATATTAGAGGCGATAAAAAAGCAGGGCGAGCCCCTGCTTCGGGAAGTGAGGGTGATAGATTATTATAAAGGTAAACAGATCCAGCCCGGTTTTAAAGGGCTTACTCTATCCTGTTTTTACCGCAGAGAGGAACGCACCTTAACCGAAACAGAAATCACGCCTTTACATTCCGGGATCTGCGCGTTTTTAAAAGACAGATTTGGCGCCCAGATCAGATAGCCTTGATTTTTTTACATAATGTGCTATACTTTGTTTGTAGATAAAAGCGTTCTTTTCGATATCCCTGCCGTGCACGTTGGGTGTGCGATAATTGGTGAACCAACACCACTATAAAGGGAGCTTAACTCTCTTGAGCGTTTAGGCGCCAAGGGGAAAGCACCCACTTGTAAAGAAACCGGTTCACAACCTTCCAATCCAACGGCACATGCGGGGATTTTTTTTGAATTCGCCAGCTATCTGTTATGGGCGAATTCAATCCTCCGAAGCCCACCATAACTATTACTTGTAAATTCCAAGGGCGTAGGAGGATGGGCGTTGGATTAATAGTGATTTGTCATGGACCTATTCCAAGAAGAAAAGAAAGTCGACGATAAAGACCTTCCCCTGGCAGTGCGCATGCGGCCGTTGAGCCTTGAGGAATTCATCGGCCAGGAGCATGTATTAGGCAAAGGTAAACTTCTGCGCCGGGCGATTGAAGCAGACCGCATCAGCTCCCTGATATTATACGGCCCTCCCGGAGTAGGCAAGACTTCCCTTGCCTGGTGCGTCGCCCACATTACTAAGGCTCGATATACGGCTATAAACGCCACTACCTCCAATGTCGAGGAATTAAGAAAGGTTATTGCCCAAGCCAAGCACAAAAAAGCCTCAACCGGCGATAAGACCATACTTTTTATCGACGAGATACACCGTTTTAATAAGGCCCAGCAGGATGTGCTCATGCCTGATGTGGAAGAGGGTAACCCCATCCTCATCGGCGCCACCGTGCACAACCCTTTCTTTTCCCTGGCCTCGCCGCTTTTATCGCGTTCAATTGTAATTGAGCTGAAATCCCTGAAGGAAAACGAAATTGTAACCATACTCGCCTCTGCCTTAAAAAATAAAACCAGGGGTTTAGGCGGCCTTAAAATCAAAATCGAAAAAAAGGCACTGGCGTTTTTAGCCAAGGCCTGCGAGGGAGATGCGCGCAGGGCCCTCAATGCCTTGGAAGTGGGCGCGCTCACTACGCCTAAATCCAAAGATGGCTTTATCAATTTTAATTTAGAAGTAGCCGGTGAATCTATCCAGAAAAAGCCCGTTGTTTATGATAAGGATGAAGACGCCCATTATGACACTGCCTCGGCATTTATCAAGTCCATGCGCGGCTCAGACCCCGATGCGGCTTTATACTGGATGGCCAAGATGCTCTATGCCGGCGAGGACCCGCGTTTTATCGCCCGTCGGATTTGTATTTTGGCGGCAGAGGATGTGGGTAATGCCGACCCGCTGGCCTTAGTTTTGGCAAACGCGGCTTTACAAATCTCAGAATTTGTGGGCATGCCGGAGGCGCGCATTGTTTTGGCGCAGGCATGTATTTATGTCTCCTGCGCGCCCAAATCTAATGCCAGTTACCTGGCGATTGATAAAGCCCTGCAAGATATGGAGAGTAAAAAAGTCCAGGAAGTGCCCGACCACTTAAAAGACGGCACAAAAGATGGCGAGGCCCTCGGCCACGGCAAAGACTATAAATATGCCCATGATTATGCGGATCATTATGTAAAACAAAAATACACCAGGGGAAAGGTTAAATACTACACGCCTACGGATATCGGCTACGAGGCCAAGATTAAACAGCGCCTGGAGAAGTTGCACGCTAATCAGAAGACAGGACCCGCTAAAGATGCATAGGCAAACAATTCCCGTTTAATTTTTCTTGAGCGATCCATACAGGTATGATAGAATTTAATATTGGATAGGAGAAGAAATGATTATAACAGAGCAAAAACCATTTCAGGAGATTATAGATAGCTTAAAAGGATATACCAAAATATTCCTGGTGGGTTGCGGCGAGTGCGCCACTACCTGTAAGACCGGCGGCCAGGATGAACTCAACCATATGAAAACCGAATTAGAAGCCCAGGGTAAAAGCATAGTAGGTATGTGCATCCCCAGCGCCCCCTGCGCGGCCAGCCAGATAAAAACTGAGTTAGCCAAAAATATCAAATCCCTGCGGGAGGCAGAAGCAATTTTAGTCCTGGCCTGCGGCTTAGGTACGCAGTCGGTAAAAGATAATGACCGGCTGGAACTTGCAGTTTTTCCGGCGTGTAACAGCCTCTTTGGCGCCGTAATGGATAGCCAGGGTGGCTTCTATGAAAAATGCTCCTTATGCGGTGAATGTGTCTTGGATATTACAGGAGGGATTTGTCCCATTACGCTCTGCGCCAAAGGCCTCTTGAACGGCCCTTGCGGCGGGATGAATAAAGGTAAATGCGAAGTGGACCAGGAGAAAGATTGCGCCTGGGTTTTAATCTACAAAGAGCTGGAGAAAAGAAATAAACTCGGGGGCTTTAAGAAAATTCAGGAAGCCAAAGATTTTAAGAAAACAACTAAACCCCATAAGCTAATCCTGACGAAAAAATAGACAGATGGCAGGGCAACCTTATTCGGAAAAAGTAATGGACCATTTTCTACACCCCAGGAATGTGGGAGAGATTCCTGATGCCAGCGGCATTGGCACCGTCGGAAATCCGATCTGCGGGGACGTGATGAAGATGTTTATTAAGGTAGAGAATGACATTATCGTGGATGCCAAGTTTAAGACTTTCGGATGTGGAGCGGCCATAAGTACAAGCTCGATGGTCACTGAGATGGTTAAAGGAAAAACCATCAAAGAGGCGTTAGAGATTTCCAACAAAGCCGTAGCCGAGGCGCTGGGAGGCCTGCCGGCGATTAAGATGCATTGTTCTGTCTTGGCTGAGGAGGCCCTGAAGTCAGCGATAAAGGATTATTACCAGAAACAGGGTAAGGCTGTTGATTTTGATATCCCTGAACACGAACACCATTAATTTCGCGTAAAGTTGTTATGTTGACACATTCGGCGGCCATGCATAATGCGGAATCGCCTCAGTGTCAATCCCGAAGAAACAGCATTTATCGGGGTTGTTCTGAGGGATTGACAAAACAGCAAATCCGTAGTAAAATTCTCTTGAAACTCAAATTACAGAAGGAGGAGAACCGAGAGAAAAAGAGTAATCTGATAAAGGATAAACTTTTTAGAAGCACGGAATTTATTAAGGCAAAAAGAGTGATGTTCTATATCGCGTTTGATGGCGAGGTTAATACGGCAAATATGATAAAAGAAGCAAAAAAATTAGGTAAGATAGTCGCGGTGCCTGTTTGTGCCAAGGGCAGCAATAAGGTTATGCCGTGCCTGTTATCAGATAGGGCTAGGCTTAAAAAGGGCCCTTATGGCGTGCTGGAGCCTGCGATTAAAAAGCCTGTTAGATTAGAAGATGCAGACCTTGTAATTGTGCCGGGGGTAGCTTTTGACAGAGAGGGCCGTCGTTTAGGAAGAGGCAAGGGTTGTTATGACTCTCTCTTGAAAGAGCTGCCGTGTAATATAGCCTCGATTGGCCTGGCCTTTGACTTCCAAATCTTACCTGATATACCCGCCACAGCGACGGATAGAAGCGTCGACAGAGTCCTCTTTGCCTGATTCCGTTTCATTTCGCGATTTTTAGTTCCTCTTTAAACAAAACTTTACTTTTAAGACGGGAGGTCAAGTTAGATATGTTGAATATCATTATATTTATAGCTATCGCCTTAATCTCGGTAGGCCTGGGCTATTTTTTCAGGAGGTATGTCGCTGAGAAAAAAATCCAGGATGCCGAGGCCAGGGCGAAACAGATATTAGAGCAGGCAAAGAAAGAAACGCAGGATAAGCGCCGGGAAGTAGAACTGGAGGCGAAGGACCTTTTATACCGCATGCGCCAGGATTTTGAGCGCGAGACCAAGGACAGGCGCCAGGAGATATTGAATTCCGAGAAGAGGCTCACCCAGAAAGAAGAAAACATCGAACGCCGCCTTGAACTCTTAGAGAGAAAAGAAAAAGAAACCGAGGCCAGGCAGGAGAACATTAGAAAACAGGAAGAGGCAGTAAAGGCGAAAGACGGCCAGTTGCACGCGCTCATTGCGGAAGAAAAAGAAAGATTGCAGAAGATCGCTTCTCTCTCGGCCGAAGAGGCAAAGCAGATCCTGCTTAGCCGGCTGAATGAGGAGTTAAATTCCGAGAAGGCAGTACTTATCAAGAGGCAAGAAGAGGATTTACGCAGCATTATGGACAAGAAGGCCAGGGAAGTCGTCAGCCTCGCCATCCAAAGATGCGCCGCCGAGCACACCGTGGAGTCGACCGTAAGCGTGGTCGCCTTGCCTAACGACGATATGAAAGGCAGGGTTATCGGCAGGGAGGGCCGGAATATCCGCGCCCTGGAAATGGCCACAGGCGTAGATGTAATCATTGATGATACGCCTGAGGCAGTGACTTTGTCTGCTTTTGATACCGTGCGCCGGGAGATAGCGCGGCTGAGTTTGGAAAAATTAATCAGCGACGGAAGGATTCACCCGGGGCGGATTGAAGAGATAGTGGAAAAGACCAAGAAGGAGATGGATGAGAAGATACGCGAAGAAGGCGAGCACGCGGCATTTGAGACAGGAGTGGATAATTTGCACCCGGAGTTAATCAAGCTCATCGGCCGCCTGAAATACCGCACCAGTTTTGGGCAGAATGCCCTGCAGCATTCCAAGGAAGTAGCCTTCTTATTAGGGGTGATGGCTTCAGAGTTGGGGTTGGACTTTAAACTGGCGCGCAGGATAGGCCTCTTGCATGATATCGGCAAAGCCATAGACCATCAGATAGAGGGCACGCACGCAAAGTTAGGGGCTGACCTGGTTAAGAAATTTAACGAATCCCCCGAGGTTATATTTAGTATCGAGGCGCATCACGAAGAGATAGAGCCGAAAAGTTTCTATGCGGTATTGGCAGTAGCAGCGGATGCCATCAGCGCTGCCCGTCCGGGCGCGCGCCGAGAGACGCTGGAGACATATATCAAGAGGCTGGAGAAGTTAGAATCCATTGCCAATCTCTTTAAGGGCGTGGAAAAATCTTTTGCCATACAGGCAGGGCGCGAGATACGCGTTATTGTCCAACCCGAAAAGATTTCGGACAGCGATGCGGTGAATCTGGCGCGGGATATCCGCAAGAAAATAGAAGAGGGCATGGAGTACCCCGGGCAGATTAAAGTTACCGTGATTAGAGAAACAAGAGCGATAGAATACGCAAAATAAATTTAGTTCATTGAGTTTATTGAGTCCGTAGAGTTTATTGAGTTTAACTCAACAAACTCAAGCAACTCAACAAACTCAAAAAACTAGGTGTAATTTATGAATATATTATTCATAGGCGACATAGTCGGTAATCCTGGCAGAGAGGCAGTTAAGCAGTTGTTACCTGGCTTGAAAAAAGAATTCAACCTGGATTTTGTCATCGCCAATGCCGAAAATTCCGCCGGCGGCTCCGGAATCACCCCAAAGATTGCCGAAGAGTTATTTCAGGCAGGGGTTAATGTGCTGACCTCAGGAGACCATATCTGGAAAAAACGCGAGATATTCGAAATTATTGGCCAGGAGGAGAGGATTTTAAGGCCGGTTAATTTTCCCAGTGGCGTAGCCGGCAGGGGCTGGGGATTGTTTAAGTTAGAAAACGGCCTTAAGATAGGGGTGATTAATGTAAACGGCAGGGTTTTTATGGAGGCGCTGGAGTGTCCCTTTAAGACTACGCGCCAGGCGATAGAGGCCTTGGCTAAAGATACAAAGGTAATCATCGTCGATATCCACGCCGAAGCAACTTCGGAAAAAGTAGCCTTGGGCTGGTATTTAGATGGAGAGGCCTCTGCGGTTTTAGGCACGCACACGCATATACAGACTGCGGATGAAAAAATCTTACCCGGCGGCACTGCATATATTACTGACGTGGGTATGGCCGGGCCATTAGATTCGGTTATCGGCAGAAGAAAAGAGGATGTTTTAGAGAGATTCCTTACCGGCGTTCCCGTCAGATTTGAGGTAGCTTCGGACGATGTTCAATTACAAGGCGTAGTTGTTGAGATTAACGAATCAACAGGTAAGGCAAAATCGATTGTCAGGATACAGAGAAAACTCTAAAGATGCATAAAGTTACAAGTCACAAGTCATTAGTTCTTAAAGTTGTTTTGTTTTTTCTCTTTACTTACAGCTTACAGCTTACAGCTTACAGCTTATTTGCCCAGCAGGCCGAAGACCTGGAGTTTACCTTAGACGCTAATTCCGCGACCATACCTTTACCAAAGATCTTCAGGCCTAATATTGATTTAAGCGGCCGGGGCTTTCACCGTCATACTTCTTGGCCGCAGGGGCTCTCTGCAGCCGAGGCCTTGGACACCTGGGAAAAAGACTTAGGGTTCGGCAATATCTACCGCCTGCAATATAACCTGTGGGAGATAAAACAGCTCGCCAAAGATAAAGACGCCCAGGCTAAATTATTGGCCAATTATGAAGATATCATTAAACGGATAACCGATGCCGGCGGCATAGTTATCCTGGATATATTCAGTACCCCTCCGGGTTTGGGTAAGGCCCTGGATAAGAAGAGCCCGCCGTGGAATTTTAAGGTCTTTAAAGAACTGATTAAAGAGCAGATGAAGAGTTTAAGCTGCGATAAAAGGTATAATGTCTGGTATGAGGTCTGGAGCGCCCCTGACCTGGACGATTTCTTTCTGGGCAGGAAGCAGGAATATCTTAATATATACCGGGCGGTAGCCGAGAGCGCAAAAGAGCTGACTTCTGAAACAAAAATTTATATACCCGTAGGTGGCCCGTCAGTAAGTTGGTGGTTCCAGGACTTTGATGCCAACAGCATTATCACACCCGAAAGAAGCCTTATTTACGAACTGATTAAGTTTTGTTATCGTTATCATCTGCCTTTGGATTTTATCACCTGGCATGCTTATTCTACTGACCCCAAGGTGGAAAAAGAAACTACGCGCTATAAAAAGACAGCCGCTAAGCTGGTGCGGGAATGGCTCTCTTATTTTAATTTTAATAAGGACACCCCCTTGTTAGTAGATGAATGGAATTATGATACCAGCGCTAACATATTGCCCGAGAGGCAGGAAAAATCTTTTATCGCTGCCAGTTATATCCTGAGCCGCGTCAAGAATATGTATGAAGCAGGCATTAATTATCAGCTTTATTTCTGCCTGGAGGATTTCCAGGACAATAAAGAAGGTGTGGTCAGGAATGTGGGCGTCTTTAGTTTTGATTCCGAGGCCTCCGGGTACAAAGGCGCGCCCAAAGCCACATATAATGTTTTCAGGATGCTCTCCGGCCTAGGAAGCAATATGTTCACGGCACCCTCTTTAAAAACTAACGATGAATTTGTGAATACGGTTGCCACCAAGACGCAAGATGGCCTGGCTATTATCGTCTATAATTATATCGATCCGGAAATAAGCAGGAATTATCTATCCCGCAATATCGCCACCCTTAACGGTGCAGAACGCAAGGCGCTCCTTAATTTGATAACCACAGACAAGCTGGATAAGATTATGCAGCGGCAGTTAGAGATTTCTAAGCTGCGCGCAACCGTTAAGCTAAAAAATTTATTGAAGAAGGCGCAGGAACTCTATGATAAAGCCGCGAAATTTAAGTCCGAAGCGCGCAAGCTGAATGTAAGTATTAAAAATATCAAAGGGGATTATTTATACCAAAGATACGCCGTCGATTCATCCTGTGCTAAAAACTGCGCATTCACTCCGGCAGAAAAAAAAGAGCTCAATTTATCCGGCCCTTATCAGGAGGCCCTTAACCTTAGCCCTTATTCAGTAGAGATGATTATTTTGGCCAGGAAACCCGAGGGCGCTGCTGAGCCGCAGCCGCCAGCCGGAGTAAAGGCAGAAAACGTTATTCCTGCTGGCGCACAAGCAAGCAAAGAAGATGCCCAAAGCCATAACTGACCTTTTCGCTTCAGAAGCAACTCCTGAAAAAGGCAGGCACATCTATACTATCTCTGAAGTCACCCGGGACATCAAAATAATCCTGGAGAATACCTTCGGCGAGGTTTGGATAGAGGCAGAGGTTTCAAATTTTAAGGCTTATCCTTCAGGCCATTTTTATTTTACGCTTAAGGACGAAGGCGCGCTGCTTGCGGCGGCGATGTTTAAGAATGCGAATAAGGCCGTAAAATTTAAAATCGAAGACGGCCTCAAGGTTATCTGTTTCGGTAGAATTGAGGTTTACGCCCCGCGCGGGCAATACCAGTTAATTGTAGAGAAGATTGAGCCTAAAGGCATAGGCGCGCAACAGTTAGCCTTTGAGCAACTGAAGGATAAGTTGTTCAAAGAAGGGTTATTTGACCCCAAGCACAAAAAAGAACTTCCTCTGATGCCTTTTCGCGTCGGCATAGTTACCTCTAGCGCAGGCGCAGCAGTGCGCGATATATTACAGATACTTAGAAAAGGTTCATCCTGCACAGATGTCGTGATCCGTGCCGTAAGGGTCCAGGGAGAGCGCGCCGCGAAAGAAATAGCCGAGGCGGTGGATGACTTTAATCAATTCTCCCGCCAGACGAATAAGGGTGAAGGCGGGATCCCGCAAAATGCGGGAAGGCAGGTGGATGCGCTCATCATCTGCAGGGGAGGAGGCAGCACAGAAGACCTCTGGTCATTTAACGAGGAGATAGTCGCCAGGGCCATATATAATTCCCGGATACCGACGATTTCAGCAGTGGGCCATCAGATAAATGTGACCCTTTCTGATTTGGTTGCTGATGTCTTTGTGGAGACGCCTTCAGCCGCGGCAAAGGTGATAGTGGACAAGAAGAACGCCCTGCTTGCCGATTTGGATAGTTATAGATATGAGTTGAATGCGCGCCTTTATGATGTCCTTTACCATTTAAGGGATACCCTTACTACCCTCAAGGGTATGTTGAAGAGCCCTCTAGACAGGCTCTTAGAAAAACAGCAATTACTGGATGAAGTAACCAGCAGAATGGACTCGCATATCCGGCATGCCCTGGATATGGCCAAAGAAAAATTTAATTCCTTTGTTGAGAGGTTAGAGGCATTAAGCCCCTTGGCAGTATTATCGCGGGGGTATAGCCTCAGTAGCTTAATGCCCGAAGGCAGGATTATCAAAGATGTATCCGAACTTAAACCTAAAGACCTGATCAAAACAATTCTGGCGAAAGGGGCATTTTTAAGCTCGGTTCAGGAGGTAATCACAGATGAGAGAAAAACAAAACTTTGAGGATGATATCAAAAAGTTGCAGAAGATAGTCGAAGAACTCTCCGGCGGGAAGCTGACGCTGGGTGAGTCGTTGAAGAAATATGAAGAGGGTATAAAATTGGCCCAGGGCTGTTCAGCTGCCTTAAATGAGGCGCAGCGCAAGGTTGAATTGTTGATGAAAAAAGAAGGAAAATATTCTTTAGAAAAATTTGAAGAGCCGCCTCTAAACGAGAAATAATGTATTTAGAAACCCTTAACCTTCCCCAAGGCCTGAAGAAACTCTCCCCGGAACAACTATCTCAATTAGCCGTTGAGATCAGGCAGAGAATCGTCGCTGTGGCTTCCCGTACCGGCGGCCATCTGGCCTCAAGCCTGGGGGCAGTGGAAATAGCCATCGCCTTACATTATTGTTTGGAAACACCCCGCGATAGAATCATCTGGGACGTCGGACACCAGTCTTATGCCCACAAGATTTTAACCGGGAGGAATAAGGATTTTGCTACCTTGCGCCAATACCAGGGGATAAGCGGTTTCCCCAGCCACGAGGAATCGGCGTATGATACCTTTACTACCGGCCACAGCTCAACTGCCGTATCTTTGGCCTTGGGCCTTGCCTGTGCCAGGGATTGTTTAGAGAAAGAAAAATATTTCAAGGTAGTAGCAGTAATCGGCGACGGCTCTTTAAGCGGAGGGCTATGTTTTGAGGGATTGAATAACGCCGGGCACCTCAAAAAAGATATTACGGTGATCCTGAATACTAATGAATTGAGCATCGCCCCTAACGTCGGGGCCTTAAGCACATACTTGAATAAACTTATCTCCTTACCTATATATAACCGCTTTAAGAGTTCCCTGGAGGGTTTTGCCAAATCGCGTATCCCCAAAGGGAGCCGGCTCTTAAAGCTTGCCAATAAATTTGAAGAAGGCTTGAAAGGTTTATTTGTTCCCGGCATATTATTCGAAGAGCTGGGGTTTCGTTATTTCGGGCCCTTAGACGGGCATAATCTAAACACTTTGATCCCCAGGCTGAAAAATATTTTAAGCCTTAAAGGCCCGGTAATAGTGCATGTAGTAACTAAGAAAGGCAAGGGCTATGCGCCCGCAGAGAATGAACCGGTAAGGTTTCATAGCGTCGGCTCTTTTGAAATTGCAAGCGGCAGACCGCAAGCCCCGCAGCCCAAACCTAAAACTTACACCGATGTCTTCGGCAATAAGCTGCTGGACCTGGCCAAGAATAATAACCGGATTGTGGCCATTACCGCTGCCATGGCCGAAGGCACTGGTTTGGATAAATTCCGGGATTTATACCCAGAGAGGTTCTTTGATGTGGGTATTGCCGAGGGTCACGCTGTTTGTTTTGCCGGGGCCTTTGCCAGGGAGGGCTTTAAGCCGGTGGTGGCGGTATATTCTACATTTTTACAGAGGGCCTATGACCAGATTATGGAGTGCGTATCATTACAGAACGCGGGGATTATCCTCTGCCTTGACCGCGCAGGTATCGTCGGAGAGGACGGCGTAACGCACCAGGGTATCTTTGACATCGCTTTTTTAAGGAGCGCGCCTAATTTAGTAATTATGGCGCCCAAGGACGCCGCGGAATTAGAAAATATGTTGGAATTTGCTCTGACTTTAGGTATGCCGGTAGTCATAAGGTATCCCAAATGCGTTATCCCGCCATCTAATTATCCGGCCAGTCCTTTAGAACTGGGCGGCGTGGAAGTTTTACGGGAAGGGAACGATTTTGTTCTCCTTGCCTTAGGCAGCATGGTGATGCCATCTCTTGAGGCAGCGGGTTTATTGGCGGAAAAAGGCTTATCCGGCGCCGTAATAAATGCGCGCTTTGTTAAACCCTTAGATGATAGGCTCTTGACGGGTATTGCCTCAAGGGCAAAATTTATTTTTACGGCGGAAGAAGGTATTGCAGAGGGTGGGTTTGGCAGCGCAGTAAGCGAAGCTATGGCCAGGCCGGTGACCAGAATCGGTTTACCGGATGAATTCATCCCTCATGGGCCGAGAGGGCTTTTATTAGCCAAATATGGATTAACCGCGCAAGGTATCGCCGATAAGATTGAATCTGTTCTGCAGGGATAGCGTATAAATATAATACGGATATGGGCAAGATAACTATAAATAAAGATAAATGTAAAGGATGCCTGCTTTGTATCAGTGTTTGTCCTAAGGGCTTGATTGTTGTGGATAAAAATTTCAATGCACTCGGTGTCCGGCCGGTAAAATTCCAAGAGAGCACAGAATGCCTGGGTTGCAGCTTATGCGCTATTATTTGTCCGGATTGTTGTATTGAAGTTTTTAAATAAATCCGTTATAGCGTTATAGGGTTATAGCGTTATAGCGTAAAAAAATAAACGCAAGTAACCCAATAACGCAAGTAACGCAATAACGAAGATGTCAAAATCAAAAGTTTTAATAACTGGCAATGAAGCCATTGCTCAGGGCGCCATAGATGCAGGTTGCCGTTTTTATGCCGGCTATCCGATTACGCCCCAGAATGAGCTGCCCGCATATATGGCAAGACAGATGCCTGCGGCAGGCGGAATATTTATTCAGGCAGAATCAGAACTGGCAGCCATAAATATGGTCTTTGGCGCTGCGGCAGCCGGCGTAAGGGCAATGACTTCGTCCTCCAGCCCCGGGATAAGCCTTAAACAGGAAGGGATATCCTATATTGCCGGAGCAGAATTACCCGCAGTAATCGTCAATATCATGCGCGGCGGGCCCGGCTTAGGCAATATCTGGCCGGCACAGTCTGATTATTTTCAGGCCACGCGCGGCGGAGGGCACGGAGATTACCGCTCTATAGTCCTTGCGCCTTCTTCTATTCAGGAGGCATATGAGTTAATGTTCCTTGCTTTTGATTTAGCGGATAAATACCGCATTCCCGCGATTATTTTAGGCGACGGCATACTCGGCCAGATGATGGAACCTTTATTAGTCGATAGTCGTTTGTCGTTAGTCGTTAGTGAGCGACCAGCGACCAGCGACCAACAACCAACAACTAAAAATTGGGCGCTGACAGGCGCTAAAGGCAGGCCCCCGAATATCGTGAAATCTTTTTATATGAAGGAAGGCGACTTAGAGAAATTTAACCTTTGCCTGCAGGAAAAATATAAGGTTATTCAGGGAAAAGAAGAACGTTTTGAGAGTTTATTTTTGGATGATGCCAAACTTATCCTGGTCGCCTATGGGACAATGGCGCGTATTGCTAAAAGCGTAGTGCAGAGATTAAGAAAAGAAGGTAAAAAAGCGGGTTTAATCCGGCCTATCACGCTCTGGCCCTTCCCTCAAAAAATATTTCAGCGATTAGCGATTAGCGATAAGCGATTAGCGTTTTTAGTAATTGAGATGTCTTATGGCCAGATGTTAGAAGACGTAAAATTAGCAGTCTGCGGCAAGGCAAAGGTTGAATTCTTTGGCCGTTCAGGCGGAGGCGTACCGACGGAAGAAGAGATTATAAAAAAGTTTGAAAGTTTGAAAGTTTGAAAGTTAAGATGCAAAAAGTATTCGGGTATCCTAAATCTTTACGGAATATATTAACCCACTATTGCGCCGGTTGCGGCCACGGTATCGCGCACAGGCTTATTGCCGAGGTAGTGGATGAATTGGGGATCAGGGAGAAGGTTATTGGTGTCGCGCCTGTGGGCTGCGCAGTCATTGCCTATGATTATTGGGATTTTGACTGTTCCGAGGCAGCCCATGGCCGGGCTTTGGCAGTGGCTACCGCTATTAAAAGAGTAAGGCCGCAGAATATCGTGTTTACCTATCAGGGCGACGGAGACTTAGCCGCTATCGGCACCAACGAAACCATACACGCTGCTAACCGGGGCGAAAACGTCACGGTTATTTTCATCAATAATGCTATCTACGGGATGACCGGAGGCCAGCTTGCCCCTACGACGTTATTGGGCCAGAAGACAGCTACAACCCCTGCGGGTAGAGAGGCGAAATTTCATGGCTACCCTTTGAAGATTTCCGAGATGTTGGCGTTGTTACCCGCAGTAAAATATGTGGAGCGGGCCGCTTTATCTTCTCCCCAAGAGATTATCAATGCCAAAAAAGCCGTGAAACTCGCTTTTCAGAACCAGATTGATAATCTGGGTTTCTCTTTAGTGGAAATTTTATCTCCCTGCCCGACTTACTGGGGTATGTCTCCAAAAAAAGCGCTGGAGTGGATGAGAGATGTGATGGTAAAAGAGTTTCCCTTAGGAAGAATTAAATGATTGTTTTAATGTTTAAAAGTTAAAATGTTAGTTGTAAAGCTATGACTGAACGGGTAATAATTGCGGGCGCAGGAGGCCAGGGTATAATGCTTTTGGGCAGGGTTTTGGCAGAGGCAGCTATGCGCGAAGATAAATACGTAACCTGGCTGCCTTCTTACGGCGCAGAGGTGCGCGGCGGGACAGCCCACTGCATGGTCACTATCTCTGATAAAGAAATAGGCTCGCCTTATGTCCTCAAGGCCGATGCCTTAATTATTATGAACGGGCCGTCTTTAAAGAAATTTAAAGAAAGGATAAAAAATAAAGGTTTAGTAATTGTAAACAGCTCTTTGGCAGCAAGCGATATAGAATTAGATAAACATTTGGATGTCTTAAGGCATCCTTTTACCGATATAGCCATAGGGTTAGGTAATATCAAGGTGGCCAATATGGCCGCTCTAGGGTGTCTTATCGCTAAAAAAAATGTGGTGGATTTAAAGAGCATCCTAAAGGTAATACAGGCCATCGCGCCAGCGGATAAGAAAGGGCTTATTGAGATTAACCAGAAGGCATTAGAAGAAGGAGCGAAGTTGAAATGATCAGGGTCCGTTTCGCACCTTCCCCGACGGGAAATTTACACATAGGCGGTGCGCGTACCGCCCTATTTAGCTGGCTCTATGCTAAGGCCAAAGAGGGAAAATTTATTCTGAGGATAGAGGATACGGATAAAAAGCGCTCCAAAAAGAAATATCTGGATGAAATATTGTTCAGTTTAGAGTGGTTGGGGTTTAAGTGGGATGAGGTATATTATCAGAGCCAGAGGTTTAATATTTACAAAGAGTATGCGCAGAAATTACTGGCTCAGGGGTTGGCTTACGTAGAAAAATCAAAGGATAAATCCGAGGCCGTCATTTTTAAAATCAAACCACAGAAGATCAAGATAAATGACCTCATTCATTCTTTGATTGAGTTTGATACCGAGAACATCAAAGACCAGGTTTTGATAAAATCCGACGGCACCCCTACTTATAACTTTGCTTGCGTGGTAGATGACGCCACTATGGGTATCACCCACGTTATAAGAGGGGACGACCATATCTCCAACACCCCTAAGCAGGTTATTCTTTATCAGGCATTGAATTTTCCTGTACCCGAATTTGCGCATTTACCTTTAATACTGGGTAAGGAAGGCGGCAGGCTCTCTAAGAGGACCGGCGCTACCGCCATTTCCGATTACCGCAAAATGGGGTATTTGTCGCCGGCGCTGGTGAATTATCTTTTGCTTTTAGGCTGGGCCCCGGGCGGCAACCGCGAAATCATTGATATCCGGGAGGCGATTAAATTATTTGATATCAAAAACGTCAATAAAACCGCGGCTATCTTTGACCTGGATAAACTTAAATGGATTAATAACCAGTATCTGAAAAAAGCGGATACGCAGCAATTGACCGACGAGGTAATCCCCCTGTTGATACAGAAAAAATATATCGGAAAAGATAATTTTGATAGAAATTACATCGCTTCTTTAGTAAAATTATTCCAGGGCAGGCTCCCCACGCTAAAGGATTTTGCGGACTGGGCGGATTTCTTCTTTGTTAAAAATATCAAGATAGACCCCCAGGCAAAGAAAGAGCTTTTAACCCAGGATTTGTCTAAAGAATTCAGCCTCTTTATAGAAAGGCTGGATAAGCTGGAGAGTTTTGATATCATTACTATTGAGGCGTGTTTTCGCGAACTGGTCAAAGAGCTGAATATTGAAGCCAAGGCCCTTATCCATCCCATCAGGCTGGCTGTCACCGGTAAAACCATCGGGCCGGGGTTATTCGAGGTGATATATTATTTAGGCAAGGAGCGTACCAGAGAAAGGCTGTCTAAATTTATAAAAGGTAAGAAGCCCAAATAGAATTTGCCCTGTCGTCTAATGGTAGGACAAAGTTCGCTATGGTAAAATGCAATCTTTGTAATCAAGGGTTCGGAAGGATTACTGAAACACATTTGTGGCACAAGCATAAGGTGCGCTACCATGAATTTATAAAACGGTTTCCAAGCGCAAATATAGGATTGATTCCTTGGAATAAAGGGAAGTCGAAGAAAAACCACCCGAGTTTATTAAGGTTATCTCAGGCGTTAAAGGCAAAAAAAGAGTGGAATTTCAGCGATTGGCAGATAAAAAGAAAACTACAATACGCAACACGGTATAGAGAATTAGAAAAAGATAACAACCTAGCAGAGTTAATCGGGATAGTCTTAGGCGATGGCAATTTGAATAAACATCCAAGAACAGAAAATTTAAGGATAACCTGTAATTCTAAAGATGTAGGATATATAAAACATATCGGCATTCTTATAAAAAAAGTTTTTTATAAATCACCATCTATACGTAAACGGAATGATGTAAATGCAGTAAGTGTGGATTTGTATCAGTGTAAGATAAGTGAAAGATTAAATCTTCCGTGCGGAGATAAAATAAGAAATAATGTTGGTATACCTTCTTGGATTTTTTCTGATAAGAGGTATATTCTTAAATGCCTCAAGGGATTGTTTGAAACCGATGGTTGTTTTCACGAAGACAGAGATAATTACACGCGAATTATTGAATTTAAAAATAATTGTAAGAAATTAAGACAAGACGTTTATGATAGTCTGATAAAGCTCGGTTTCAAGCCGCAATTTGGGTGCAATTATATACGATTAGCAAAAAGAAGCGATGTTTATACATTCAAGGAAATAATAGATTTTAGAAACTACATTGCCCTCTAGTGCAACGGTAGCACGACTGGCTCTGGACCAGTTAATTGTGGTTCGAATCCACAGGGGGCAGCCATTGTTGACAACTATCCGAAACTCCGGGTAGTGATGCAGTGGCAACAAGCGCCTTACAGGCTTCTGTAGGGCGCTTTTCGTTTATAGCGGCTATTTCGTCGGGGAGGATGCCCTCAAG